>CAZYHL010000045.1:0-4630 GCA_964646795.1 uncultured Syntrophomonadaceae bacterium | reverse complement strand
AATAATTGACGATTATCTGGACGTAGTCGGTGATGAAGCGAAATTGGGCAAAAAAACAGGCAGCGACTTAAGAAACAAGAAAGTAACTTATATTACTGTCCTGGGGAAAGAAGCCGCATTAAAAGAAGCGGAAACATTATACGGTCAAGCTGTTGAACTGCTGGATTCCCATGGTGAAAAGGCGGCTTTTCTGAAATATCTGGCCAAGCGAATAGTATTCAGGGATATGTAACCTTGGAAACAATTGAGACCTTGCATGATAAAGGTACCAATTGAGTCTTATCTTAAAATATGATATAATATGTATTGTTCTAGGGCTGCAAGTGGCGCAGTATTCTAGTTAACTCCCGGTTCTTCCGAAGACGGGGCTAAAAATCCGTTAAGGGCACATCGATGAAGTTCCTGGTGCCGGCTGCTGACGCCCAGTTGGGAGCTGGTGCTGGGAGTTAAGGAGGCGGGGCGATCTGCAAAGGCATGTGGGCGTTGACCCTGCCTCCGTGGAGACCCAAGTTGGTGATGGATTACCAAAGGGGTAAAGGATTACGGCTTGGGAATGAACCTGTATGCGGTGACAGCTGTGTACAGTGTAGCCTGCCTTGAGTGACCATGGTGGAGGCTTTAGCAGCAGAAACCATGATTGCAAAAGAGGCTAGGGATTATTGGGGAGCTATGGAGGAAAACTCCTAGACTGTTTCTCATGAAGGCTGCGCAGGGATTAAAGTATGGTCTGAGTGGCAATCCAGCCCCACCTGTTGGTGACACGGTGGAATGATCTTAAAAGGAAACTGCCCGGATGGCAACATCGGGCGATCATTTGGGAAAACCTGCTGGACCTAAGCCGTAAAGTTTACTTGCCCGGCCGCCACTTGCAGATACTAAACCTAATTGTATTCAAGGTGTTTACTATATGAATAAAAACAGCAAAAAGCTCTTGCCGTATAAGTGGGCTGCCATTGTAACATTATGGACATTCTTGTTAGCTGTTTTTTTTAGTTTATTTTCCCAGTATGTAGTCTCTAATTTGCATTCGATTGTCATTTCTTTTCTCATACTTTTGATCATAATACTAACAGGGATAGTTTTTGATATTATCGGCATAGCCGCTACTGCTGCGGATGAAGCTCCTTTCCACGCCAAGGCAGCTAAGAAAGTAACAGGAGCAAAAGAAGCGATATACTTTGTAAGGAATGCCGGTATTGTATCAAATTTCAGCAATGATGTCATAGGCGACATATGCGGCATAATCAGCGGTTCCGTGGGCGCCCTGATTGTTTTTCATATTTCCCGGTTGTACCCCGAACTTAATGTCGTATTATTAAGTATTTTCCTAACTGCCGGTATTGCCGCTTTAACCGTTGGAGGCAAGGCTCTTGGAAAAAGCATGGCGATATCTAGGTCAACTGAAATCATCCTGCTTGTCAGTAAAACCTTGTACAGGCTTAAGGGCTTATTCAGGCTAAAAAACAAGTAGGAACTTTAAGAGGTGATTTGGCAAAGTGGTATACCAAATTCTCGATACGATTAATTCGCCGCAAGATATTAAACAAATGTCGGTTAATCAGCTGGAAATTTTAGCAGAAGAAATCCGGCATTTTTTAATGAATACGGTTGCCGAAAAAGGAGGGCACTTGGCGCCGAACTTGGGTGTCGTTGAATTAACCCTTGCCATACATAACGTGTATTGCAGTCCTAAAGATAAAATAATTTGGGATGTAGGCCATCAGTGCTATGTTCATAAAATACTGACAGGCAGAAAAAATGATTTCTCTACCTTAAGGGAATACGGCGGCTTGTCCGGTTTTCCCAACAGGGAGGAAAGTCCCCATGACGTTTTTGAAACAGGACATAGCAGCACATCAATATCTGCAGCCCTGGGCATGGCTTGTGCCAGGGATATTAAAGATGAGAAATATAAAGTGGTTGCTGTTATCGGAGACGGCGCTTTAACGGGCGGCATGGCACAAGAAGCTTTAAACCATGCCGGTGATCTAAATTCCGACTTACTAGTTATTCTTAACGATAACGAGATGTCAATTAATGAAAATGTAGGAGGATGGGCTCATTACCTCAGCAGGGTAAGAGTTGATCCCAAATACAACAAGTTAAAGGATGACGTGGAATTTCTTTTAAAAAGAATTCCTGCTATCGGCGGGAAGGTTGTCAAATCGGTGGAAAGAATTAAGGACAGCTTGAAATACCTATTTGTGCCAGGGATTGTCTTTGAAGAACTCGGTTTTACTTATTTTGGTCCAGTAAACGGCCATGACATCGGTAAACTAAAGGATGTATTAAGCAGGGTAAAAAGCATGAAAGGCCCTGTACTTGTCCATGTGATAACGAAGAAGGGAAAAGGGTACTGCTTTGCGGAAGAAAAACCGAGTAAGTTTCATGGCATAGGCCCATTTAATCTAAAAACAGCTAGGGTCATTAAAAAAATCGATCAAAGGGTAAAACATACCTACACGGAGATTTTTGGCAGTACCTTAAAGGAAATAGCGTCTCGGCGGGAGGATGTTGTCGCTATAACTGCGGCTATGGCCGAGGGCACAGGCTTAAAAGAATTTGCTGCCGCCTACCCTAAGCGATTTTTTGATGTAGGCATTGCCGAGCAGCATGCAGTTACCTTTGCGGCAGGCTTGGCTGCCCAGGGATTAAGGCCGGTTGTGGCCGTATATTCTACCTTCTTACAAAGAGCTTATGATCAGATTCTGCATGATGTTGCTAAACAAAAGCTGCCGGTAATATTTGCGGTGGATAGGGCCGGTTTTGTCGGTGAAGACGGCCCGACGCACCACGGCCTTTTTGATATATCATACCTGCGGACAATTCCGGGCCTGGTTATTATGGCACCCAAAGACACGGATGAACTAAGGGAGATGCTGATTGACGCCTTTGACAGACAGGAACCTTGCGCCATCAGGTACCCGCGAGGAGCAGGGGAAGTCTTTAACCTGACTTCAGCCAAAGAAGGCCGGCCCATCAACGGCAGTGAAATTTTGAATGATGGAAAGGATTTGGCTATTTTCGCCTTGGGCACTATGGTTCATCCTGCTTTAGCGGCCGTAAAGAAACTTAGTTATTACGGCATTCAGGCGTCACTAATAAATGCGCGTTTTGCAGCGCCACTGGAAGCAAAAACGATTGTGGATTGGACGCGAAAATGCGGCAGGATTATTACAGTTGAAGAGAATGTTTTAAGCGGCGGCTTCGGCAGCGGTATCCTGGAGGTACTTGAAAAAGAAAATATTAAGAACGTTCATGTGGTGCGCCTGGGTGCTCCCGATGCTTTTGTGGAGCACGGGCCAAGAGAGAAATTGTTGCAGCTGTCCGGTTTGGACAGTGATACAATTATAGCGACAGCCCGGAGGATGTGCTTACCAAAGGTAAAAGGAGCTTGAAGTGGGAGAGAAACAGAGGCTTGATTATCTTCTTGTGGCAAAAAAGTATTTCTCCACCAGGGAAAAAGCCCGTACCCCTATTATGATCGGTAAGGTGTATGTTGACGGCAAGAAAATTGTGAAACCGGGAACAAAAATTGACCTCGATGCCGAGATACTGGTTGACTATGTAGAGAGCCGCTACGTCGGCCGGGGAGGGTACAAGCTTGAGAAAGCCCTGAAAGAATTTGACATAAATCTCAAAGGGAAAATTATCATGGATATTGGCGCTTCAACGGGAGGTTTCACCGATTGCGCCCTTAAAAATGGCGCCAAAAAAGTATATGCTATCGATGTGGGTTATGGACAGTTGGACTGGTCCTTGAGGAACGACCCCAGGGTAATTAACATGGAAAAGCAAAATATCCGCTTTTTACCGGTGGAAGCCATAGACGACAGAATAGATTTTGTAACGGCCGACGTGTCTTTTATTTCTTTAAAGCTTGTATTTCCAGTCATCAAAGCGTTGGCTGCCGGGGAGGTTGTAGCTTTAATCAAGCCTCAGTTTGAGGTAGGAAAAGGACAGGTAGGCAAAGGAGGAATAGTAAAGGATGCCGGACTCCATGAGCAGGCTTTAAAAGATGTTACTGCGGCAGCCCTGAGTTCGGGCTATTATTTAAAAGCCCTTACATATTCTCCGGTTAAAGGTGCGAAAGGAAATATGGAGTTCTTAGCTTATTATTCTCTTAAAGATACCAGCGAGCCGATTATTTTTAACGATGTTGTCGGAGCAGCCCATGACTATTTTAAACAGGAGAAATCCTGCTCGCTTGAGGATTAGGGTGGTTATATGAGATGGATTGACTTGATTATTTTAGCTATATTTTTTACCTTGTTAGCGATTTATTATGTTTTTAAGCAGGGAGTTGAAACCCGTAAAGTCACGTTTAAAAAACGGGGAACGGGAGCAGCCGTCAATTATTTAGAAGAAAAAGGCTACAGCCTCTGCAAGGAAACCAACAGAAGAGAGATTGTGATTAAAGCTAACGGCAAAACAAGCTCTTTTCTGATTAACTGTGATTTTAGCGTTAAAAAAGGCGGCAAAAAATATTTGGTTTTTGTTAAGAGCACTGATGATCCCGAAAGGGTGAACAACCCGGTATTCAGAAACCATTTGCTCCTTTTGCATGGCGTTTTTAAGCCCCGGGGAATACTAATTGTGAATCCGGAAGCCGATAAGGTTCAAGAAATAG
>CAZYHL010000044.1:3525-10889 GCA_964646795.1 uncultured Syntrophomonadaceae bacterium | reverse complement strand
CATGCATCCTGTTTTCCAATTGTTCCACACCGTTCCTGGTTAAAGGAGGCTCTCCTTTAATTTCACAATAGAGGCCTTTCCCCAGTGAATGTTCGATTTTAATCCAGGCTTGAGGAAACAGATCCTTGGCTGCTTTTATCAGCAGGAAAGCCAGGCTGCGCCTGTAGATACGCATGCCTGCCTGGTGAGTAATATCAATAAAACGGATTCGGCTTCCTTTCGGAGGCACTGTTGTCAAATCCTCAAGTTTCCCGTTAATTAAGGCGGCCACAATGATGGCAGGATGGTTTTCCTGCATATCCTTGCTGATGTTGAGCAAATCTTCCTGGTAAGGCAGCTCGATGAAACTACCGCCGGGGAGTTCGATAAAAATATTATCATCCTTCGTCAAAGCCTTTGACCTGATATCCTTCATGGGATACAACTCCTTTTAGGTTCTGCCTGATATATTCTTTGCTTCTTACTATAAATCCTTTATTATTATAGTATGCATAAGCCGAGACAAAAAGGAAATCATCCACTTCCTGCCGAATAAAAAGATAAATAAAGGAGGGACGATTGTGCGGAAAATAGTAGATTTACGCAGCGACACTGTGACGCTCCCCACTCCCGAAATGCGGCAAGCCATGGCTGCAGCGGAGGTGGGGGACGATGTATATGGTGAGGATCCAACCATTAATAAACTGCAGCAGGTATGTGCCTCTTTGCTGGGGAAGGAGGCCGCTCTCTTCGTTCCTTCGGGAACGATGGGGAACCAGTTGGCTGTTATGACCCACTGCCTGAGGGGGGAAGAAGTCCTGGTTGATGCCGAAGCCCATATTTTGCATTATGAACTAAATGCCGCTGCCGTTCTGGCCGGCATTCAGCTTAAGCCCGTACCAGGCTTGCACCGGGAAAAGGAGCCGGTAGATATCGCGGAACATATCAGGCCCCTTGATTACCTCTATCCCCGGACAAGCCTCCTTTGCCTGGAAAACACCTTGAACAGGGGCGGCGGTACAGTAGTAACTGCTGCTTTTATGCAGGAAGTTTGCCGGCAGGCAAAGGAGCGGGGTCTTAAAGTCCATTTGGACGGGGCCAGGCTTTTTAACGCGGCTCTTTATTTGAACTGTAACCCTGCGGCATTGGCGGCAGGAGTTGATTCCGTAATGATTTCCCTTTCTAAGGGTTTGGGAGCCCCGGTAGGGTCTCTCCTGGCCGGCTCCCGGGAAATTATTCTGAAGGCGCATAAGTACCGCAAACTTCTTGGAGGAGGCATGCGCCAGGCAGGAATCCTGGCAGCGGCTGGTATGATAGCCTTAAAGAGGTGGAAAAAACTGAAAGCGGACCATGAAAACGCCCGCTTTTTCGCTGAGAAACTCGCCTTAATTCCGGGCCTAAAAGTGGCTTTGGAGAGTGTTCAGACCAACATGATTGTCGCTGATGTGTCCGGTACCGGCAGAACAACCTCTGAATTTGTTTCTTTGCTGGCGGCTAAGGGAGTCAAATCAGGTGAATTCGGTGGCAGTCTTATTCGCTTTGTTACCCATAAGGATGTTGACAGGGAAGACATGGAATTTGCCCTGGAGGCAATCAGCAGTATGTTCAAGTAAGAAAGGAGATTCATTGGGACAAAAGCTGGTACGGGAAAAAGAAGAACAAAGGAGAAGTGAGGAAATGCTCTACCGCATTTTTGGCAAAACCGGTTTCCGGGTCTCCGCTTTAGGCTTCGGCTGTATGCGCTTGCCCTTGAAGGATCCTGAAGATGCGGGCAGCATTGACGAAGCTGAGGCAATAAGAATGATTCGCTTTGCTGTGGATGAAGGAGTAAACTATATTGATACAGCCTATACTTACCATAAGCAAAAAAGCGAATCCCTGGTGGGCTCCGCCTTGGCAGGAGGTTACAGGGAAAAAGTAAAAATCGCTACGAAATTGCCAATTTGGGAAATAAATAAAAGAGAAGACTGTGACAGGATTCTTGAAGAACAACTGAATAAGCTGAAGACGGATCATGTCGATATGTACCTGCTTCATTCCCTTAACCAGGGGAATTGGGCTAAAGTCAAAGAGTTAGATATCCTTTCCTTCCTTGACCAAGCTTTGGAGGACGGCCGGATAAAGCAGGCCGGGTTTTCCTTTCATGATGATAATAAATTGTTTAAAGAAATTATAGACGCTTATAACTGGGATTTTTGCCAGATCCAGTTGAACATTGTTGATCAGGATTACCAGGCAGGCCTTGAAGGAATGAGATACGCCAAGGCCAGGGGGATAGCTGTGGTTGTGATGGAGCCGCTCAGGGGAGGAAAGCTGGTTAAAAAAATACCTCCGGAAATTGAAGCCCTCTGGCGTAAGGCTCCTGTTAAGCGAAGTCCTGTTGCATGGGGGCTGCGCTGGGTCTGGAATCAACCGGAAGTATCGCTGCTTTTAAGCGGCATGAGCAGTATGGCTCAGCTGGCCGAAAATATCCGCATCGCTGAAAATTCCTTGCCTCTCTCCTTAACACAGGAAGAACTGGATCTGATAGAAGGAGTAAGAAGAGAATATGACCAAAAAATGAAAATAAAGTGCACTTCCTGCGGTTATTGCCTCCCTTGCCCAAGAGGAGTTTCTATCCCTGACAACTTGGCCATTTACAATGATTTATTTGCTTTTGGCAGTAAGGAAGATGCAAAGCGTTCCTACCTCTGGCAGGCATCTTTAAAGAGAGACGCATCGCTGTGTATTGGATGCGGTAGTTGCGAAAAGGTCTGCCCCCAGGGGTTGCCGATTTCTCAGTATTTAGAGGAAATGCATCAATTACTCAAAGAAGCTTAGGGCATAGAGTAAAAAGCAATAAGGAATTAAAACAAGAAGCAGGCGTTGCCTGCTTCTTGTTTATTTTGCGATGTGAAGACGGTTTTGTATTGCGAAAATTAGTTGCTTCTGGTAGAATACTAATACAATACAAAAATATGTTTCACCATATAAAATGTTTTTCGGAAAGGTTGTCTTAGATGATATATCCCGGTTTGCCTTCTAAGCAAGGGCTTTACGATCCAAATTTTGAACACGATGCCTGCGGCATTGGGTTTGTAGCGAACATCAAGGGTGTTAAATCACATCAATGCCTCGAGGATGCCCTCAAGGTATTGGTTAATCTTGCCCATCGCGGCGGTGTAGGGTCGGAAAAAAATACCGGGGACGGAGCAGGGATACTATTCCAGATCCCCCACAAATTTTTTCAGAAGGCATGCAGCGAAGCCGGTTTTTCCCTGCCGCCTGCCGGTACGTATGGTGTGGCAATGGTTTTTCACTCAGCGGCTGAAACTAAATGGGGTTTGTTGGAGGAACAGATTCAAAGCATTGTTGAAGCAGAAGGCCAAATAGTTCTGGGGTGGCGCTGCGTGCCTCTTTGCGACAGCATTCTGGGCAAAACGGCAAAAACCTTAATGCCCGCTATCCGTCAGCTTTTTATCGGCAAAAGATCTTACTTGAATGACAACCTTGCCTTTGAAAGAAAGCTCTATATAATCAGAAAGAGGATTGAAAGAGAAGTCAGGGGATCTTCTCCGGATAACTATATATATATAGCAAGTCTGTCCAGCAAGACCATAGTATACAAGGGTATGCTAATGCCGGAGCAGCTGCGTTCTTTTTATCCGGATCTATCCGACCCCTCTATAGATACAGCTCTAGCCCTTGTCCATTCCCGCTACAGCACCAACACTTTCCCCAGTTGGGAAAGGTCTCATCCTTATCGCTATCTTGTGCATAACGGGGAGATTAACACTCTTCGCGGCAATATTAACTGGATGCATGCGCGCCAATCGTTGTTTGCTTCAAGTCTATTTGGTGAAGACTTAAAAAAGGTTATGCCGATTATTGATTTTAACGGCAGCGACTCCGCCATGTTTGACGAATGCTTGGAGTTACTGCATCTGGCAGGACGTTCCCTTCCTCATGCCGTGATGATGATGATTCCCGAACCGTGGTCCAAACATGAAAGCATGTGTCAAAACAGGAAAGATTTTTACATGTATCACAGCTGCCTTATGGAGCCTTGGGACGGGCCGGCGGCCATGGCTTTTACCGATGGCACAAGAGTGGGAGCTGTTCTGGATAGGAATGGCTTACGTCCCTCCAGGTATTATATTACCAATGATGATATGGTTGTTTTAGCTTCGGAGGCAGGTGTCCTGGATATACCGCTTGAAAAAGTCCGAAAAAAGGGCAGACTTTCCCCCGGGAAAATGATGTTAATCGATACTATTGAAGGCAGAGTAATCTCCGATGCCGAGCTGAAAAAAAATATCCAGAGCGAGCACCCTTATGGCGCCTGGCTTAGAGATAATCTTAAAAGCCTGGACGATTTGAATGTGAGACTGCCTTTTGCACGAGAAGAAAAAGAAGCGGATTTGACAGAGAGACAAATAGCCTTTGGCTATACCCATGAAGAACTGCGGCGAGTGCTGCTGCCCATGGCTATGAACGGGGAGGAAGCGGTGGGATCCATGGGGGATGACACCCCTTTGGCCGTTCTTTCGGACAAACCGCAACTCTTATTCAATTACTTTAAACAACTTTTTGCCCAGGTGACCAACCCGCCCATTGATGCCATCAGGGAAGATATTGTTATCGGGACGGAAGTACTGTTAGGGGCCGAGGGAAATCTGCTGGAGCCTACCCCTGAAAGCTGCCGCCGCATAATGCTGAAGACGCCGGTTCTTGATACTCTTGAATTGGAGAAGCTGCGTTTAGTCAAAGAGGGGGGCTTTAAAGCTGTTACCTTACCTTTGGTTTACGCTGTAAAGGGAAAGGGTAAAGCTTTGGAAGAGGCTTTGGCGTCTCTTTGTCGTACCGCCGAGAAGCAGGTGGCCGCAGGGGCAAATATTATCATCCTTTCGGACAGGGAAGTTGACGGGGAAAAGGCTCCCATCCCCTCCCTTCTGGCAGTTTCAGGTTTACACCATTACCTGATCAGGCAGAGAAACAGGGCCAAAGTCAGTCTGATTGTGGAAACAGGGGAGGCCCGGGAAGTGCACCATATCGCTCTGCTAATCGGATATGGCGCTGCGGCTGTTAATCCCTACCTTGCCCTTGATACGGTTAAAGATCTGGTTTCAAGAGGTCTGCTCACAGGTTTAAGCCGCGAGGAAGCTGCTAAAAACTACCTTAATGCAATTGTCAAGGGCCTGGTTAAGGTTTTATCCAAGATGGGTATTTCCACGGTTCAGAGCTACCAGGGTGCTCAGATTTTTGAAGCCGTTGGTATTTCCCCGGCCGTAATCGATTTATATTTTACTCGGACTCCCTCCCGGATAGGAGGGATTGACCTTGAAATCATTGCCAGGGAAACAGAGCTGCGACACAGGATGGCTTTCGGCGAAGGGCAGAATCTTGAGGGACTTGCTGCCGGCGGTCTTTACCAGTGGCGAAAAAATGAAGAACACCATCTTTATAACCCTGAGACGATTTATTTACTCCAGCAGGCCTGCCGGAAGGGTGATTACCAGCTTTTTAAAAGGTACTCCGCCCTGTTGCAGGAACAACACCAGGGTCAGAATACCCTGCGGGGACTGTTAAAATTCAAGGTTTTGCCGGATCCTATTCCTTTAGAGGAAGTAGAGCCCGAGGAAGCTATTTTAAGGCGTTTTAAGACGGGGGCTATGTCCTATGGCTCTATCAGCCGGGAGGCCCACGAATGTTTAGCTATTGCTATGAACAGAATCAAGGGTAAAAGCAATACGGGAGAAGGAGGGGAAGACCCGGGCCGTTTTCTTGCTGATGCTTCCGGCGATTCCCGTTGCAGTGCTATCAAGCAAGTAGCGTCGGGACGCTTCGGCGTCACCAGCCATTACCTGGTCAGTGCCCGGGAAATCCAGATTAAGATGGCTCAAGGGGCTAAACCGGGGGAGGGAGGGCAGTTGCCCGCAAACAAAGTATATCCCTGGATTGCCGCAACCAGGCTTTCCACGCCTGGAGTCGGTTTGATATCTCCCCCGCCTCATCACGACATCTATTCTATTGAGGATTTAGCTCAGTTGATATATGACTTAAAAGCTGCTAACCCCCGGGCTAGAATTAGCGTCAAGCTCGTTTCAGAAGCCGGTGTCGGAACAATAGCTGCCGGGGTGGCCAAGGGAAAGGCAGATGTGGTGTTAATCAGTGGTTTTGACGGCGGGACAGGGGCGGCTCCCAGGACCAGCATCCGTCATGCCGGTTTGCCTTGGGAATTAGGACTGGCGGAAACCCACCAAACTTTGGTTATGAACAATCTTCGCCGCCGTATAATCATTGAGACAGACGGAAAACTCATGACGGGCAGAGATGTAGCGGTGGCTGCCCTGCTGGGCGCAGAGGAATTTGGTTTTGCCACAGCACCCCTGGTAACCTTAGGCTGTGTGATGATGAGGGTCTGTAACCTGGATACATGTCCTGTGGGAATTGCCTCGCAAAAACCCTCTCTGCGCAGCAGGTTTTCCGGCAAGCCCGAATACGTTGTCAATTTTATGACTTTCATAGCCCGGGAGTTACGGGAAATTATGGCTGCTTTGGGCTTTAGGAGCCTGGACGCTATGGTAGGCAGAACGGATAAACTGGAGCAGTGCTCGTCAAAACATTGGAAAAAACAACATATAGACCTTTCGGCTTTATTGAGCAGCAAGGAAGAGGCCGGCAGGCTAAAAAGCGAGACGCTTGAGGCCGAACCAGGCGGCAGTTTGGATTCCCTGAACCTCATGGAAAGATGCCGCCCCGCCTTGGAACAGGGCAAGAAAGTTTATTTAGTACTCCCTATAAACAATACCGACAGGGCGGCCGGGACAAATGTCGGCAGTGAAGTAACCAGACTTTTCGGAGGCAAGGGGCTGCCGCCCGGGACAATTGAGCTTAAGTTTACCGGTTCCGCCGGCCAGAGTTTCGGCGCTTTTATCCCCAGAGGCATAGCCCTGGCCCTGGAAGGAGATGCCAACGACTATTTCGGCAAAGGACTTTCCGGGGGAAGAATTGTCGTCTATCCTCCCCGACAGGCAGATTTTGTGCCGGAAAACAATATAATCGTCGGCAATGTTTCTCTGTATGGCGCGACAGGAGGAGAGGCTTACGTTTGTGGTATAGCCGGGGAAAGATTTTGCGTGCGCAACAGCGGTGCTGATGCCGTCGTGGAAGGTCTTGGTGATCACGGCTGTGAATACATGACGGGAGGAAGAGTTGTGGTCTTGGGCCCGACAGGCAGAAATTTTGCTGCCGGTATGTCGGGGGGAATAGCTTACGTGCTCGACCTCTCAGGAGATTTTAGCCGCAAAGTAAACAAGGAAATGGTTTTTCTGGAAAAGCTGCTTGACGAGGAAGAGGCCAAAGAAGTTTACGGTCTTATCGAAAAGCATTTGAAATATACAGGC
>CAZYHL010000044.1:0-3515 GCA_964646795.1 uncultured Syntrophomonadaceae bacterium | reverse complement strand
AGCAGACTGGCAGGTAATATCCTGGACAGGTGGGAGCAAATGCGGAACAAATTTCTAAAAGTTATTTCCAAAGACTACAAACGTATGCTAAAATCCATCAGAGAAGCCGAGGAACAGGGGCTCTCCGGGGAGGCAGCCATGCTGGCAGCCTTTGAGAAAAATAAAGGGGAAAGGGCTGAACTCAAGGAGGATAACGAAAAAGAAAGAGGGATGAAAAAATGGCGAAGCCGACAGGTTTCCTTGAATATAAAAGAGCGATGCCCTTAAACCGGGCGCCCGAAGAAAGGATATATGATTGGAGGGAGTTCCAGGGGCGGCTTACAGAGACAGAAAAGCGGCGCCAAGGAGCCCGCTGCATGGACTGCGGCATTCCTTTTTGTCACACGGGAATTATTCTTAACGGTGCGGTTTCGGGCTGTCCCTTGAACAACTTGATTCCCGAGTGGAACGAACTGATCTATCGGGGACTCTGGCGGGAAGCGTTGCAGCGTTTATTGCTGACAAACGATTTTCCCGAATTTACCGGCAAAGTATGCCCTGCTCCCTGTGAAGGTTCCTGTACCTTAGGTTTAAATGAGGATCCGGTTACCATCAAAATGAACGAGCTTGCTATTATTGAAAAGGCCTTTGAGGAAGGATGGATAAAACCCGAGCCTCCTCTAAAAAGAACAGGCAAGAATGTAGCGATAGTGGGTTCGGGCCCTTCCGGTTTGGCTTGTGCCCGGCAGCTAAACAGAGCAGGGCACCGGGTAACCGTTTATGAACGGTCAGACAGGCCCGGCGGGCTGTTGATGTATGGTATTCCCAATATGAAGCTGGAAAAAAATAATGTGTTACGGCGGATAAAGCTTTTGGAAAAGGAAGGTATCAGTTTTAAGGTTAACTGGGAGGTAGGTCGGGACGTAACGGCGGAAAAGTTGCTATCCGCTTACGATGCCCTGGTTCTCTGCGGAGGGGCAGCAAAACCCAGGGATCTGCCGGTTGAGGGGCGAGAGCTCAAGGGCATTCATTTTGCCGTAGACTTTTTACGGGCAAATACCAAGAGCCTCCTTGATTCAGGCCACCGGGACGAAGCATATTCTTCGGCAGCAGGGAAGGATGTGGTGGTAATAGGCGGCGGGGATACCGGTACAGACTGCGTGGCGACTTCCATTCGGCATGGCTGCAGCAGTATATGCCAGTTTGAAATCATGCCTTCTCAGAGCGAAAAGAGAACGGATAATAACCCTTGGCCGGAATGGCCTAGAATTCATAAAAAGGACTACGGTCACGAGGAGGCAAAGCGGAAATTTGGCCGGGACCCACGGATTTTCAGTATCCGAACCCTGAAATTTGTCGGCGATGAAAGAGGAACGGTAAAAGAAATACTTACTGTTGATGTTGCCTGGGAAAAGGATGCAAGCGGTTCTTTTAAACCGAAAGATATTCCCGGTACGGAAAGGAGCTGGCCCGCCGGCCTTGTTTTGCTTTCCATGGGCTTTCTGGGTTCCGAGCCGGTATTATTTGAAGCATTGGGGCTTGACCCCCGGGAGGCCTCGGGCAAGGCATGTCCCCTGGAAGGAGTCTTCGTAGCGGGGGACATGCGCCGCGGCCAAAGCCTCGTGGTTTGGGCTATCCATGAAGGACGGACTGCAGCTTTACTCTGTCATAACTATCTTTTAAGCAAGAAATAAAAGCTATTTAATCTATTTTCCACAAAACAGGCTTCTAAAGAAATATAAAGGAATTCTGCAAGTTGTTGCCGAATTTGCTGATAGCACTCTTTAGGAGGTTGTTTTTTCTGTGCGAAAAGTAACGGTGGACAGTCTAAAAGCCGACATGATCGTTTCCCGGACTCTTTTTGGCGGCGAAGGGCAGATTCTCCTGAAAGCCGGCGTAAGCATTAAAGAGAGATATATTAAAGCCCTCAAAAGGCTAGGTATAAAAAGCATCTATGTTCAAGACAAAAGGCTGGAGGGCATAGTAACGGCAGATGTCGTTCGGGATACCACCAGGCAAGAAGCCCGTTTGTTGGTAAAAGAGCTTATTGATGAAATAGGCCGGAACAAAAACGGCAAATTTAATTGTTTACAGGGTAAAAAAATTATTCGAGTAGTCAACCAAATAGTAGAAGAATTGCTTGCCAATAAAGATATTGTCCTCAATATTGCCGACATCCGGACTGTCGACAACTATACTTTTGCTCACAGTGTCAATGTCTGTATCCTGGCTTCCCTGGCTGCCGTGAAAAGGAACTTTAACGCCAAAGACATCCAGGAAATAGCCATAGGCTCGCTATTGCATGATTTGGGTAAGGTAAAAATCCCCGACAATATCCTTAAAAAAAGAGGCCGCTTAACGGAAACTGAATACGCCATCATAAAAAGCCATCCGATTCATAGCCGCGCCTTGCTTAGCGGGAACGCCTTATGTACGGAGTCCGTTTCGGATATTGTTTATCAACATCATGAACGGCGAGGCGGACAGGGATACCCCCAGGGGCTTTCAGGCGCAGAAATTAGTGTTTTTGCTCAATTTACTGCTGTGGCCGATGTATACGACGCCCTTGTCTCCGACAGGTCTTACAGGAAAGCCTACCTGCCCCACCAAGCGGTAGAGATGTTTTCCTCCTGGGGAGACACATATTTTGATGTGGAAGTATTAAGGACTTATTTTTCTTTTCTAACCGCCTACCCTGTAGGTACCCATGTCAAATTAAGCACCGGGGAAAGCGGTTTGGTCATAAAAAACAAGCCAGGCTTCCCCCTGCATCCGGTGGTAAGAGTGCTTTATGAAGAGCCGCATTTCTCGCCCCATCTAAATCCTTATGATTTGGATCTGACCAGCGCCCTGAACATTGTGGTGACGGAAGTAGTTGATGAAGAAGAATTGCTGCAAAAAACCCTGCTGAGGCACAAAAAATAAAAATAAATTAAGGCTGATGTCATGGGAAGGAGTTGCGCAAAATAAGGGAAAGTAAAACTTCGGGAGGAGGGGACTGCAATCGAGATGCTAAAAGATTTTTTTGGCAGTCAGGAAGGACGGCATGTAGTGATTCAACTCGTTCATGCCGCTGCTGTTCTTGTACCTTTATTTATACTATACAAGGTGGGATTTAACAGGTTAAAAAAATATCTTGAGCAGGAAGAGGGGGTATCTTTAGCGCCTGGGATAAAGGCTACTGTTTTTCAAATCCTAAAAAGTGTTTGCGGTTATGGTCTTATTTTCGGGGCTCTCGTCTTTATCCTGCAGATATTTGATATAGAACTGATTGGCCAGGAACAATTAAGGCAGGCAGGGATTTCTCTGGTAAAGGTCCTCGGGGTTTTATTTCTGGCACGCCTGGCTTTGTCCCTGGGGCGAACTTTTATTAGCCACCTGGAAGACAAGGAAAACGCTGACTCTATTGCCGGTCTGCGCCGGCGGACACTGAAAAGCTTGCTCATGAGCTTGTTTGTCTACGGCGTTTATTTCCTGGCGGCGGTAATGATTTTGGAAAACCTGGGGATTAGGACGGTTTCTCTACTGGCCGGTGT
>CAZYHL010000043.1:0-10916 GCA_964646795.1 uncultured Syntrophomonadaceae bacterium | reverse complement strand
TATATGGGGTTTCGTGCGCTCAAACTTCTTCTTCGCCATTTCTTTTATTACCTCCTTGACCTTTAAAGGGTATTTTTATTAATAATCTCTTCCGCCATGGAACGGGGCAGTTCATCGTAATGGGAAAACTCCATCGAGTAAGTACCCCTTCCCTGGGTGCGAGACCTTAAGTCCGTAGCATAACCAAACATCTCCGCCAGAGGAACCAGACATTTTATGGCTTGCAGTTTGGCCCTCATCTCTATGCCTTCTATCCGCCCTCTCCGGGCGTTCAAATCTCCCATGACATCTCCCAGGTAGTCCTCAGGAACCACAACCTCTACTTTCATAATGGGCTCCAATAAGACAGGATTTGCTTCAAGCACCGCCTTTTTTAGAGCCATGGAACCTGCCACCTTGAAGGCCATTTCCGAGGAGTCCACATCATGGTAAGAACCGTCTACCAGTGCTACTTTAATATCGATAACGGGGTAACCGG
The DNA here is from genome assembly GCA_964646795.1 of uncultured Syntrophomonadaceae bacterium. Taxonomy (GTDB): domain Bacteria; phylum Bacillota; class Dethiobacteria; order PWVN01; family PWVN01; genus CAZYHL01. Next base: position 10,438 of record CAZYHL010000043.1, on the reverse strand, counting down.
CTAAAACACCGTTTACCATCGCCTCTCGAATTCCCTTGTCAACCGCCGGGATATATTCTTTCGGGATAACCCCTCCGATTATCTTGTTTTCAAAAACATAGCCGCCGCCGTGTTTCGCAGGCTCCACCTCCAGCCAAACGTGACCGTATTGTCCCCGTCCTCCCGACTGGCGGATAAACTTCCCTTCCACGCGGGTGCTCTTTCTAATCGTTTCTTTATAAAATACCTGGGGCCTGCCCACCTTGGCCCCCACTTTAAACTCTCTTAACAGGCGGTCCACGATAATTTCCAGGTGCAGCTCTCCCATGCCCGAAATTATCGTCTGGCCGGTATCTTCATCGGTATGGGATCGGAAAGTAGGATCTTCTTCCGACAGTTTGCTCAATGAAATTGACATCTTCTCCTGGTCTGATTTGGTCAAAGGCTCGATAGCTACTGAGATAACAGGCTCCGGAAATTGAATGTTTTCCAGGATTATCGGGTTCTTTTCGTCACAAAGGGTGTCTCCGGTAGAAGTGAGTTTCAAGCCGACAGCAGCAACAATATCGCCTGTGCGGATCTCCTCCACATCTTCCCTGTGGTTGGCATGCATCCTGAGGAGCCTGCCGATTCTTTCCTTCTTCTGCTTAGAAGCATTATAAATATAAGACCCATTTTTTAAGACGCCCGAGTAAACCCGAAAAAACGTCAACTTGCCGACATAGGGGTCCGCCATAATTTTAAAAGCCAGAGCGGCAAAAAGCTCGCCGTCGTCCGGGTGCCTCTCCTCCTCGCTGCCGTCGTCCGGATTCGTCCCCTTAATGGAGGCTATGTCCAGAGGAGAAGGAAGATAGCCTGTAATGGCATCAAGAAGCATTTGCACTCCTTTGTTTTTATAGGAAGAACCGCACAATACCGGTACCAGTTGCACATTAACGGTACCCTTGCGCAAGGACTCCTTGATTTCCTCGGGTGAAATATCTTTCCCATCCAGGTATTTAATCATAATGGATTCATCGTAATCGGCCAGGCTTTCTAGTAGCTTTTCCCTGTATTCCCTGGCTAATACAGCCATACCTTGCGGAATTTCCCCAATTATTTTTTTAATGCCCAAATCATCGTGATAAATAACCGACTTCATTTCAATCAGGTCAATTATACCCTGAAAGTTTTCTTCACTCCCGATTGGAAGTTGAATAGGAACCACGTTAGCAGACAATTTTTCCCGCATCATCTTTAATACGTTAAAGAAGTCCGCTCCGGCAATATCCATCTTATTGACATAGGCTATGCGGGGAACTCTATATTTTTCGGCTTGGCGCCAGACTGTTTCCGTTTGAGGTTCAACACCGCCTTTGGCGCAAAAAACACCCACGGCCCCGTCTAGCACCCGCAAGGAACGTTCCACTTCAACGGTAAAGTCCACGTGCCCGGGTGTATCAATAATATTAATTAAAAAATCCTCCCAATGACAACTGGTTGCCGCCGAAGTAATTGTAATTCCTCTCTCCTGCTCCTGGACCATCCAGTCCATGGTTGCAGCGCCGTCATGAACTTCACCCAGTTTATGCACCCTGCCTGTATAAAACAGGATTCTTTCCGTAGTTGTGGTTTTGCCGGCATCTATATGAGCCATAATTCCGATGTTCCTGGTCTTTTCCAGGCCATCCGTTCTTTGCATAAAGCCCCCCCCTTTCCGGCAAAATATGCTTGTTACTACCAGCGATAATGAGCAAAAGCCCTGTTGGCTTCCGCCATTTTGTGAGTATCTTCTTTCTTTTTGATGGTGGAACCTACGTTATTGGCTACATCAAGGATTTCTCCCGCCAACCTTTCGGCCATCCTTTTTTCGCTTCTTTTTCTGGCAAAACCAATTATCCAGCGCATAGCCAGAATATTCTTCCGGTAAGGGCTTACTTCCACAGGAACCTGATAAGTAGCGCCGCCTACCCTTCTGGGTTTCACCTCTAAAACGGGAGCGGCATTCCTTAATGCTTCCTCAAAAACCTCCAGTGGTTCTTTGCCCGTTTTTTCTTTAATTATGTCAAATGCACCGTAAAGACATGATTGAGCAACGCTTTTTTTACCGTCATACATTAATTTATTGACAAACTTGGCTACCAGTTTGCTGTTATTTATGGGGTCGGGCAAAACATCCCTCTTTGCCACCTGTCCTTTTCGCGGCATTCCTTTAACCTCCTTTCCGGAAATTGACAGCACTTTGCCTTTGCTGTTATTATTTACTAAACAAAAAAGAATAGCATTTTATTTGGGTTTCTTGGTACCATACTTGGAACGTCCCTGTTTCCGGTTATCCACTCCGGAAGAATCAAGAGCACCTCTGATAAGGTGATACCTTACCCCAGGTAAATCCTTAACCCTTCCCCCCCGGACCAAAACCGCAGAGTGTTCCTGCAAATTGTGGCCGATTCCGGAAATATAAGTCGTTACTTCCTCCCCGTTTGTCAAGCGTACCCGGGCAATCTTCCTTAATGCTGAATTAGGCTTTTTGGGGGTGGTCGTAGAGACTCTGGTGCAAATCCCTCTTTTTTGCGGTGAAGCTTCCAGGGCGGGTGCGGTAGATTTCTTTTTAATGACCTTTCTTCCTTTTTTAACTAATTGATTTAATGTCGGCACGGCACAAGCACCTCCTTCCGCGCAAAAGCTTTATTCATCCAAAATTGCTGCCACGGCAGTTTTAACCTTTATCCCGCACGCTTTCCCCAGGGAAACCATGCTTTCGACTTCGATTATTTCCACCTGGCGTTCGGCTCCCTCTTTGACAACAGGTTCGATAACATGACGTTCCGCATCCTGGGCAATTAAGACAGTCACAGCCTCACCGTTCTTTAAAGCCCTTAATGTCTGCTTTTGGCCCACCACTTTTTTCGAGGCCTTCCTCATTCTCTCCAAAGCCATGAATCGTAAACCTCCTTGATCTTTGCGAAACGGCAGCCAATTTGCACACTTAAAAATTTTACCACCACAAAAAGACAATGTCAACTGCTTTCAACCTTATTATTCAAGAAAAACCGTCTCCCGCAACTTTAACGCTAAAATTATTCTTCCTTTAAAGCGCTTTCCATGTCTGCACCGTTATTATCATCTTGCTCCGGAGAATCATCTTTCGTTGCTGCCGGGGAAATCCCTCCGTCTTCAAGAAGAGCTTCCTCACCGCCTATTGCCTCTTCAGGCAGATAAGGGTCTGCGACTGCTTTGACTACTATGGAACGGTAACGGTTCATACCGGTGCCGGCAGGAATTAGTTTGCCTATGATCACGTTTTCCTTCAGACCCAGCAGCGGATCCTCTTTGCCTTTTATCGATGCTTCCGTCAGCACCCGGGTTGTTTCCTGGAAAGATGCGGCCGACAGGAAGGAATCCGTTGCCAAGGATGCCTTGGTTATTCCTAAAAGCACGGGGCGGGCAGTGGCCTCTTTCCCTCCCCCTTCCCGTACTTTCGCATTAACATCTTCGAAAACAAATGTATCCACCAGCCCGCCGGGAAGCAGATCGGTATCTCCCGCATCCTCCACCTTTACCCGCTTCAAAACCTGGCGAATCATAACTTCTATATGTTTATCATTTATATCCACGCCTTGGAGGCGGTAGACCCGCTGAACTTCCTGCAGCAAGTATAGCTGCACGCCTCGAACGCCTTTAACCTTGAGGAGGTCATGGGGGTTAATAGATCCTTCCGTAATTTCATCACCGGCAGCGATAAAATCTCCCTCCTTGACTTTGAGGCGGGCGCCGTAAGGGATAGAATAGACCTTCTCTTCGCCATGCTCCGGGACTACCTTGACTTCCCGCTTGTAACGGCTCTCCTTAATGGAAACATTACCGCTGATTTCGCTGATAATAGCTAATCCTTTCGGCTTACGAGCCTCGAAGAGCTCTTCAACCCGCGGCAAGCCCTGGGTAATGTCGTCACCGGCTACGCCTCCGGTATGGAAGGTACGCATGGTAAGCTGAGTACCCGGTTCGCCGATAGATTGGGCAGCAATAATCCCCACGGATTCACCCACATCCACCAAACCTCCTGTGGCCAGGTTTCTGCCGTAGCAGTGGACACAGACGCCATAGCGAGTATGGCAGGTCAGCACAGAACGGATATTTAACTTTTTAATACCGGCAGCGATGATCGCTTCCGCCTGATCTTCCTCGATAAGGCTGTTTTCAGCCGCCAGGAGTTCACCTGTTTTAGGGTGAATAACGTCTTCCCGGGCAAAACGCCCGATTATACGCGATTTGAAATCCTCGATAACATCATCGCCGTCCTTGATGGCTTCCACCACAACACCGTTAGGGGTGCCGCAATCCTCTTCCCTGACGATCACATCCTGGGCAACATCAACCAGGCGGCGGGTCAGATAGCCGGAGTCCGCAGTCTTCAAGGCAGTATCCGCCAAGCCTTTCCGAGCACCGTGGGTGGAAATAAAGAACTCCAACACCGTTAATCCTTCCCGAAAATTAGCTTTTACAGGTAAGTCAAGAATCCTGCCGGAGGGATCCGCCATGAGCCCCCTCATACCGGCCAGCTGCGTAATCTGAGAAACATTGCCCCGGGCGCCCGAATTGGCCATCATATAAATTGGATTGTCCTTTTCCAGGCTGCCCATTAAAGCTTCGGTAATATCGTCCTTAGCCTTGCTCCAGAGGCTGATGACCTGGTCATAGCGTTCCCCTGCGGTTATCAGACCCCTGCGGAACTGGTGTTCAATCTTTTCTATTTCCTTCTCCGTATTGCTGATAATTTGTTTCTTGCTTTCGGGAATGACAATATCTTCAACCCCGACAGTAATGCCGGCTTTGGTGGCGTAGGTGAACCCAAGTTTCTTAATTCTATCCAAGATTTCCGCTGTCTTCGTGCTGCCGTAACGGCGGTAAACCATCGAGATAAGGCTGCCAACGGAACCTTTCTTAATAGCATCCCTAAGCGGAAGCTTGCTGATAAAACCGCTAATGTCCCCTCCCCGCTCAGTGATGATATCTACGTGCCCGGGTGTCTCCTCGGAAAAACTGCCGTTGATATAAGGGAAATCAGGCGGGAAAATATCGTTGAATATCAGTTTTCCCGGTGTAGTAACCAGGTATTTCCGCCCTGTCCCCTCTTCCATATTTTCAATACTGTCCTTATGAAAACTCTTGTTGTAATGAGATAGATCAACAATAACCCGTGCATGGAGGCTTAGTATTTTCTCATCGTAAGCCAGAATTACTGCTTCGGGGGTGTTGAAATACTTGCCTTCGCCCTTTGCTCCCTGCTTTTCTAGCGTCAGATAATAACATCCCAGCACCATATCCTGCGTGGGGGTAGTAACCGGACGCCCGTCCTTGGGGTTTAAAATATTGTGGGCTGAAAGCATCAGCAATCTCGCTTCGGCCTGAGCCTCCGCCGAAAGAGGCACATGGACGGCCATCTGGTCGCCGTCAAAATCGGCATTATAAGCTGTACAGACCAAAGGATGGATTTGAATGGCCCTGCCTTCAATCAGCACAGGTTCAAAAGCCTGAATCCCCAGCCTGTGCAGGGTAGGCGCCCTGTTCAAGAGTACCGGATGGTCTTTAATGACCTCTTCTAGGACATCCCACACCTCGGGGCGTATTTTTTCCACCATGCGCTTCGCGCTTTTAATATTATGGGCAAGGCCGTCGCTGACGAGCCTTTTCATGACAAAGGGTTTAAAGAGCTCCAAGGCCATTTCTTTCGGCAACCCACACTGGTAAATCTTTAATTCGGGGCCGACCACAATCACGGACCGCCCGGAATAGTCGACCCTCTTCCCCAGCAGGTTTTGGCGAAATCTTCCCTGCTTCCCTTTCAGCATATCACTTAAAGATTTTAATGGCCGGTTCCCGGGTCCGGTAACCGGACGTCCCCGGCGGCCGTTGTCAATCAAGGCGTCAACTGCTTCCTGCAGCATTCTTTTCTCGTTACGGACAATGATATCCGGAGCCCCCAAGTCCAGAAGCCTTTTTAAACGATTGTTCCTGTTGATAACACGGCGGTAGAGATCGTTTAAGTCCGAAGTGGCAAAGCGGCCGCCGTCCAACTGCACCATGGGGCGCAAATCCGGCGGGATAACAGGAATAACATCCAGAACCATCCAGGCAGGTGAATTCCCCGATATCCTGAAAGCTTCCGCTACCTCCAGGCGGCGGACAGCCCTGATTTTTTTCTGCCCCGTAGAATTCTTAAGCTCCACCCTTAATTCCTTGACCATCTCGTCCAGGTTTATTTCTTCCAGAAGCTTCTTAACCGCCTCCGCTCCCATTTCCGCCTTGAACCCTCTTCCTTTCCGGAACAGGTTCTCATATTTCTCCCGGTAGTCCCGGTATTCCAGCTCCGTTAAAAGTTGTTTTTTCATCAGGCCCGTATCGCCGGGGTCAAGAACCACATAAGCAGCAAAATAAAGGACCTTTTCCAAAGCCCTGGGAGACATATCGAGAAGCAGACCCATCCTGCTGGGAATACCTTTAAAATACCAGATATGGGATACGGACGCCGCCAGTTCTATGTGGCCCATCCTTTCCCGCCTTACCTTCGCCCGTGTTACTTCTACGCCGCAACGGTCACAAACTATCCCCTTATAACGGACACGCTTGTATTTACCGCAATGGCATTCCCAGTCCTTTTGGGGCCCAAAAATTTTTTCGCAAAAGAGTCCTTCTCTCTCAGGTTTCAGGGTTCTGTAATTGATGGTTTCAGGCTTTTTCACTTCACCCCGGGACCAGTTCCTGATTTGTTCCGGTGAAGCTAACCCTATCTTCAAAGAGTCAAAATTATTGACATCAAACACAGGGTTATCTCTCCCTTCCTTATTTAAACGGGGATTATCCTGTCCCATTTCTTGAAAATTTTTCAACTTTCATCATCCTCTTCTTCATCCGCCTGAAAGTCGTCCTCTTCATCTATATCACTTTCCAGGAGGGCAATTTTCTCCAAATCTTCTTCGCTGGGATCTTCTTCCGTATCCTCATCCTTGAAGACATGGGTATCGTCGCGCTCGCCAAGAACAGGGTCCTTTTCCTCATCATTCTCATCCAGCTCTTCGCCTTCGATGTTGACATCCAATTCAATGGTATCTGCATCATCCGGCAGGTCCTTGATTTCCATCTCGCCGGTTTCCTCGCTGATAACCTTAACATCCAGACCCAAGCTCTGAAGTTCTTTAACCAATACTTTAAAGGACTCCGGCACCCCGGGTTCCGGTATGTTCTCGCCTTTAACAATGGCTTCGTAGGTTTTAACCCTGCCCACCACATCATCTGATTTAACGGTTAAAATTTCTTGCAGGGTGTAAGAAGCGCCGTAAGCTTCAAGGGCCCAAACCTCCATTTCGCCAAACCTTTGGCCGCCGAACTGGGCTTTCCCGCCCAAGGGCTGCTGGGTGACAAGGGAATAAGGGCCTGTGGAACGGGCATGGATTTTGTCATCTACCAGGTGGGCCAATTTAAGCATATAAACATACCCCACGGATACCTGATTATCAAAAGACAAGCCTGTCCGGCCGTCATAGAGGACGGTTTTGCCCGAAATTGGAAGCTTTGCTTCCTTAAAAGCACTAAAAATATCGTCTTCCACGGCACCGTCAAATACCGGGGAAGCCACATAATAACCCATGGCTTTAGCCGCCCACCCCAGGTGGGTCTCTAAGATCTGGCCTATGTTCATCCTGGACGGAACTCCGAGAGGATTAAGGACTATCTCTATTGGGGTACCGTCGGGAAGAAAAGGCATGTCTTCTTCCGGCAATATTTTAGCTATTACTCCTTTATTGCCGTGTCTTCCGGCCATTTTATCCCCTTCGGAAATCTTTCTTTTCTGGGCTACATAAACCCTGACAAGCTGATTTACTCCCGGAGACAATTCGTCGCCCTGCTCGCGGGAAAAGACCTTAACGTCTACGACGATGCCTGACTCGCCATGGGGTACTCTCAAAGATGTATCCCTGACTTCCCTTGCTTTTTCACCGAATATGGCTCTAAGCAGCCTTTCTTCGGCCGTTAACTCCGTCTCTCCTTTAGGAGTTACCTTGCCAACCAGAATATCCCCCGCTCTGACTTCTGCCCCGACTCTGATGATACCCTTGTCGTCAAGGTCTTTCAGGGCTTCCTCTCCCACGTTGGGAATATCTCTGGTAATTTCCTCCGGTCCGAGTTTCGTATCTCTGGCTTCCGATTCGTATTCCTCGATATGAATAGATGTAAAGGTATCGTCCTTTACGAGTTTTTCGCTTAAAAGAATAGCATCCTCGTAGTTATAACCCTCCCAAGGCATAAAAGCCACTAAGATATTCCTGCCTAGGGCCAGTTCTCCCCTGTCGGTACAAGAACCGTCTGCCAGGACATCCCCTGCTTTTACTTTTTCCCCTTTCCTGACTAGGGGGCGCTGGTTCATGCATGTACCCTGATTTGAACGCTTAAATTTTTGCAGTTTATAGATATCAAAGCCACTGGTATTACCATCTACAGGCATTCCTGAGAATATTTCCTCGGTACGCCCGTCGATTAATCTATTTTCCCCGTCACCGTTTTCTCTGGCAATTATTATTTCTTCAGCGGTAACTTTGTATACCATGCCTTCGGAACAGGCAATTGCCATAACACCTGAATCCATGGCAACCTTGGCTTCCATCCCCGTTCCGACTAGGGGGGCTTCCGTACGCATCAAGGGAACCGCTTGGCGCTGCATGTTTGCACCCATTAACGCCCTGTTGGCGTCATCGTTTTCCAGGAAAGGAATCAGGGCTGTCGCCACACTGACCAGCTGCTTTGGCGAAACATCCATATAATCAATTTCCTTGGGGGCTTTAGCCAATATTTCATCGTAATAACGGCAGGTTATCCTGTCGCTGATGAATCTGTTCTCTTTATCAAGAAGGGCGTTAGCCTGGGCGATAGTATAATTATCTTCATCGTCGGCAGTTAAATATTCTATCTCTTCCGTAACAATACCCTTTTCCTTATCAACTTTCCGATAAGGCGTCTCAATGAAACCAAATTCGTTTATCCGGGCAAATGTCGATAAGGAACCAATCAGCCCGATGTTGGGACCTTCGGGGGTCTCTATAGGACACATCCTGCCGTAGTGGGAATGATGTACGTCCCTGACTTCGAACCCCGCCCTTTCCCTGCTTAAACCGCCTGGCCCCAGGGCACTCAAACGGCGCTTATGGGTTAACTCCGCCAGGGGGTTTGTCTGATCCATGAATTGAGATAGCTGGCTGCTGCCGAAAAACTCCTTGATAGATGCAATCACAGGCCGGATATTAATGAGGGCTTGGGGTGTAATAGCCTCCACGTCCTGGATGGTCATTCTTTCGCGGACAACCCTTTCCATTCTGGAAAGCCCGATCCGAAACTGGTTCTGTAAAAGTTCGCCGACACTGCGTAAGCGCCTGTTACCCAGATGATCTATGTCGTCAACTCCGCCCAGACCGGACATGAGATCGATAATATAGCCTATTGTCGCAATAATATCATCGGGTACGATGTGCTTGATCTTGGCATCCACCCCGCCGTTGCTCATAACCGGGATGGTTTTATTACCCTCGCCAAGGACGAAAACTTCTTTAATCTTATGTTTCTCGATTCGCTTGCCCAGTTGGGTGTCAATAAGCTGGCCTTTTTCGGCAATAATCTCGCCGGTTTCGGTGTCAATAACGTTTTCCGCCAGACAGTGTCCTTTCAGCCGGTAAGCCAAAGCAAGCTTTTTATTTATTTTATGCCTGCCCACATAAGCAAAATCATAACGCCTGGGATCAAAGAAAAGGGATTCAAAAAGAGACTTGGCGTTTTCCACATTAAGAGGTTCACCAGGCCGCAAGCGCTTATATATTTCTAAAATACCGGAGTCAAAATCCTCCGTATGGTCTTTTTCCAGGGTCGCTAAGATCCGGCTGTCTTCATGAAACAAATTAATTATTTCATGATTTTTACTATAACCGATAGCCCTAAGCAAGACAGACACCGGAACTTTACGGGTTCTGTCCACCCGTACATAGATGACATCGTTTAAATCTGTTTCAAATTCCAGCCAGGCGCCCCTATTGGGAATAATAGTAGCACTAAAAAGCTCCTTGCCGCTATAATCCATCTGGGAGCCGAAGTACACACCGGGAGACCTGACCAACTGGCTGACGATAACCCTTTCGGCACCGTTTATAATAAAAGTGCCCTGGTTTGTCATGAGCGGAAAATCGCCCATGAATATCTCCTGCTCCTTTATTTCACCTGTTTCCTGATTGATAAGTCTTACCTTTACACGAAGCGGTGCGCAGTAGTTGGTGTCACGTTCCTTACACTCTTCAATAGGGTATTTGGGTTTTTTGTCATCCAAAGTATAGTCGATAAACTCCAGAATAAGATTCCCCGCATAATCGGTTATGGGTGACACATCTCGGAAGACCTCTTTAAGCCCTTCTTCAACGAACCACTTGTATGAATTTTTCTG
>CAZYHL010000042.1:0-11112 GCA_964646795.1 uncultured Syntrophomonadaceae bacterium | reverse complement strand
ACCAGCGAGGGAATGGTCCGAAACTTATTGGCATTAAATCTTTGGAATGTAACTTTAATCCTAAAAGGAGGACATATAATTCGCACTATCATGTTATCGTGCCAAATTGGGGAAATGCAATTCTACTGAAAAGGGAATGGATGAAACTCCTCCGGCAGATTTATTGCACCTACTTAGCCAAATTAATACAGAGCTACAATAGACAAAAATAACCAATAAGAAAATATTATTCTGTTTTTATTATAATTTTGAAATGAAAATGCTCATAAAGGAATAATTTAGGGATATTATGAATTTCATTTTTAAATTTATAATTTATTTAACACAATAAACCATAAATCAAAATAGAAAAAATCTAATGTCATCAAAGTTTTTTACAAACTCTCAGGATAAAAGTCTATTCAATAAGTTTAAAGGAATAATCGAATGCATGAAAGACCTTTATGCTTTTCATGCAGTTGTCGGTTATTTCAGATCATCTGGGTATTTTGCACTGCAACCTTATATTGAAAATTTGTCCAGCATAAAAATTCTTGTAGGAATTAACGTTGACCAGATGTTTGCTGAAGCACAACGTAAAGGCATGCTGTTTTTTGGAGATGAAGAAAAAACAAAAGAAGAATTTTTAAAGTGGTTTATTCAGGATATTAAGGAAGCCAAATATTCAGCGGAGGTTGAACAAGGTATTCTTAAGTTCACAACTGACCTTGTCGATGGAAAAATTGAAGTCAGGGCGCATAAAACAATGGCTTTACATGCCAAGTTTTATTTATTTCTTCCTGAACATCATTCAGAAAATTCGGATGGCTGGGTAATAATGGGTTCATCAAATCTTACTGAAGCTGGTTTAGGAATTAAAAAATCTCCAAACTACGAAATGAATGTGGCATTAAAAGATTTCGATGATGTAGATTATGCCAATAAAGAATTTAAAAGTCTGTGGGAACACTCCACTCCAATTTTGCCGGCTGATATTGAGCAGTTTCGACAGAAAACACATATTGGCCAAACTTACACTCCTTTTGAATTGTATATTAAATTCCTAATTGAATATTTTGGGAAAAACATCGATTACGACCCAGATACGGTGGGCGATCTGCCAAAAAGCTTTAAAAAGTTAAGCTACCAGATTGATGCAGTGAACCAGGGATTTCACATGCTTTTGGAACACAATGGATTTTTTCTTGCCGATGTTGTTGGTTTGGGAAAAACAGTGGTGGCAGCAATGATTACCAAGCGATTTTTAATTGCAAATGGCTCATTGAATACAAAAGTATTGGTTGTTTATCCTCCTGCAATCGAGAAAAACTGGAAAACAACATTCCGTTTATTTGGAATCGACCGGCATACCAAGTTTATCACCAATGGCCGTTTGGAAAAAATCCTCGACGGTGATTTAAACTACTGGGCAAAGGAAGAATATGATTTAATTGTTATTGATGAAGCTCATCGCTACCGGAATCACACCTCCCGTATGTTTTCCGCACTACAGCGAATTTGTAAATCACCGCGGAAAGGCGAAGGTTTAATTGAAGGAAAAAAGAAAAAAGTAATTCTTATTTCTGCAACTCCCCTCAATAATCGGCCACAGGATTTATACTACCAATTACTTTTATTCCAAGACGCCCGCAGAAGCACTTTACCTGAAACCAATTTGCAAAGTTTCTTTGGTCCAATTATTCAGGAATACAGGGAAATTATTCGCGATGAACACCCGAATATTGGCAGAATCAGGGAATTGTACAAAATCATTCGGGAAAGGGTTATCCAGCCCATTACGATACGTCGGACACGTAGTGACTTAAGAAGTTACCCTGAATATCAGAAAGATTTAAAGGAACAGGGAATTATTTTCTCGGAAATTGCCCCGCCCAAAGCACGGACATACTTAATGGATGCGGCTTTAAGCAAACTGTTTTATCAAACCATTTTTTACCTAACTGATGAAGATAAAATCAATTTTTACCGTTACCAGGCAATTCGTTTTTTAAAAGAAGAAATCCAGGAACAGTTTTATGAAAAGGCCCCGTTAATTTCCAAATCGTTGGCAGCCATCATAAAAACCTTAATGGTAAAACGGTTGGAAAGCAGCTTCAACGCCTTTAAAATATCATTAAACAATTTGTTGAAAGCGACAAACCGTATGATAGCCATGTTTGATAACGGCAAAGTGTTTATTGCCCCGGACTTGAATATAAATAACCTGATGGAAAAGGGAATGTCGATGGAGGATATTGAGGAATTGATTATTGAATTGAGCACCGAAAATCCAAGAAACAATGTTTTTTCGCCTGATGATTTTGAACCTGAGTTTGTGGAAGGATTAAAAAAGGATGTAAAATATCTTGAGGAATTGAAGAAAGAATGGGCAAAAGTAAAACAAGACCCAAAACTCGATAATTTTATTGAATTGTTAAAAAACGAGGTTTTCAGAAAAGACTTAAATCCTACCGGGAAACTGGTTATTTTTACTGAAAGTACCGATACAGCCAATTACCTCGAAGAAAATCTGGAGAAAAATAATTTTACCAAAGTTTTATCAGTTTCATCCAAAAACAGAAACAAAACTTTTGAAATCATCCAGCAAAATTTTGATGCAAATTTTGACGGCACTCAAAAAGATGATTTCTCAATTATTCTTACCACCGATATTCTGGCAGAAGGAGTAAACCTTCACCGGGCAAATGTGATTATTAATTACGATACGCCCTGGAATGCTACCCGTTTAATGCAGCGTATTGGCAGGGTTAACCGTATTGGCAGCGTATCGGATGTGATTTACAATTACAGTTTTTACCCTTCACAACAGGGCGACGATGAAATTCATTTGTATAATAATGCACTGGTAAAACTGCAGGGTTTTCATTCTGCCTTTGGCGAAGATGCCCAGATTTACACTCACGAAGAATTGGTGGAACAATTTGAATTATTTGAGCAGGGATTGCCCGATGATGAGGACAAACGCTTGTATTATCTTAGGTTTATCCGTGAATTTAAAGACAATTACCCAAAAGAGTTTCGCCGTTTAAAGAATTTGCCTCAAAAGGCTCGCACCGGAAGATCGGTGAAAGAATGTGGTAAAACCACACTCTTGGAAAACTCGGTGGTTTTTCTGAAATCACCCTACAAAATAGAGTTCTACGGCATTAATACTAAAAATCAGGTAAAATCTTTAACTTTTCTTGAAACCGCTAACATACTTGAAGCCAAATCTACCGAGACATCCCGTGAATTGCCCGATACCCATTTTAAACAGGTACAAAGCGCACTTGCTGAATTTGAAAAGGATTTTTTGTCTTCCTCTGTGGAAACAGTGGCTACTACCGAAAAGGCCGACGCCATTACCAAACAGGCAAATAAATTTCTGCGCGATATAAAAACACTGACAAAAAAAGCCCCGGTTAAAAAAATATGCGACAACCTGAAAGAACTGGTAAATTCTGGCACGTTTACATTATTGCCCAACGAAATTAAAAAAATTAGGCTGAAACTCGACAAAAGACAGATTACCTATGCTCAGGCTGAAAACATATTGATGCTGATTGCCAGGAAATACGATGCTGCTGAAAATGAAGATGAGGAAAATGTTTCCATCATCGAAGAGTTATCATTTAATATTGAACCTGAAATTGTAATCTCCGAAACCTTTGTGCAATAATGGAAAAGACCGAACTGCGAAACCTATTTGAAACTCCTTTTAATCTTAAAAACTGGCTGCATGTGATGCAGACGCTTTTTAAGGTAAAAACTATTCACAAGCAACCCATTGGAATTTCTCTTCCTTCAAACAACCTTGCTAAAAGTGCTTATGAACTGGGAAACACAATTACTTCCGATGAAAGGTTAATTGGTTTTTACCAGGTTAATCTTAAATCAAACGTGTGGATTGCAGCCAACCGAGTAGGATTACGTAACCTGCTCCGAAATGTATATAAATATGATGTTGACGGTGCTTTAATCGTTTTTGTGAACGAACGCAAATGGCGCTTTTCTTTTGTTTCTGAAATCAGGGAAATCAATGACTACGGAGAAATTGTTACCACACAAACTGAACCAAAACGTTATACTTACCTGATGGGTGATGGCGATGTTTGCCGCACTGCATCAGACCGTTTTTATCTGCTTTATGGTAAATCCTTTTCACTTGACGATATTCGGGAAGCCTTCTCAGTAGAAAAACTCAACAAGGAGTTTTATCAGGAACTTTCAAACTGGTACTTCTGGGCTTTGCAGAATGTTCGCTTCCCCGACGATTTTGAAGAAGACGAGGAAGTTCGCAATGCAACATCGGTTATCCGGTTGATCACCCGCCTGATTTTTATCTGGTTTCTGAAACATAAAGGATTAATCCGCGACGAACTATTTGATGAAAAAGAATTAAAACAAATACTGAATTATTCTGATAAAACCGGAAGTACCTTTTATAAAGCCATTCTGCAAAACCTGTTTTTTGCCACTTTGAATACTGAAATGGGTTGCGAACACCGGAAATTTGTATACAGGCAATACGGCGTTCAGGGCTTTTATCGTTATGAACGTTTTTTTACCGACAAAGAACGTTTTTTGGAACTCACACGCAACATCCCGTTTTTAAACGGTGGTTTATTTGAAAATCTTGATAAAAATGTAGGCGAACCCGATGAAATCCGCATCGATTGTTTTTCAAATAAAATTGCAAATGAAATCCGTTTGTCGGTTCCCGATTATCTGTTTTTTAACGGAGCGGATGATGTCGACTTGAGCCGTTCATACGGTGACAGCAACCACGGGCATGTTAAAATCCGTGGCTTAATAAAACTTCTGAAAAGCTACAACTTTACCATTGAGGAAAACACACCGTTTGAAATGGATGTCGCCCTCGATCCCGAATTGTTGGGAAAAGTATTTGAAAATCTGTTGGCAAGTTACAACCCCGAAACTAAAACCACAGCCCGCAAACAAACCGGTTCGTTTTACACACCCCGTGAGATTGTGAATTACATGGTTGATGAATCCATTTTGGCGTACCTGAAAAACCAGATGTTGGAAGAAAATACCGGATTTGCCATTATCGGAAGCTCACAAATGGAAATGTTTGGCAATGATACGCGGAAAGGGCAGTTGAGTATCGAACAAAAAGTTAACAGCAATCCCTGGATTGGAAATGAATCCGGGCTGGAAATTAACTTGCGTTTATTGCTCGATTACAACAACGAAACAAACCCGTTTAATGAAAAAGATTCGCTGCAACTGATGCGGGCAATCGACAATTGTCGCATTCTCGACCCTGCCTGTGGCTCAGGGGCTTTCCCGATGGGCATTTTACAAAAACTGGTGTTATTACTCCAAAAGCTCGACAAGGACAATAAACACTGGCTCAAAATCCAGCAACAAAGAGCTAAAGTTGAGAACCAGGCGTTGCTTAACCGGATTCAAAAAGATAAAGAATATGCCCTTCAAATCAGTTTTGGAGATATACGCAAAAAGCTGTTAAAAGAACTCGATGAAAGGTTAGAGGAAATAAAGGAAACCTTCGATACCAATATCAATAAACCCGATTATGCCCGAAAACTATTCCTGGTAGAAAACTGCATTTACGGGGTCGATATTCAGCCTATTGCCGTGCAGATTGCTAAACTGCGTTTCTTTATTTCCCTGGTTATCGACCAGAAAATTGATGATAATAAACCCAACCGGGGAATTTTAATCCTGCCAAACCTTGAGACCAAATTTGTTGCTGCCAATACAATGATTGGTTTTAGCCAAATAAAAACTACAAAGCCAATAAGTGTTTATCCGCTCGAAAACGAATTAAAAGAAGTGCGCCACCGCCATTTTTCAGCACGGACACCAGAAACCAAGAAAAAATACCGCGAACTGGACGCACAGCTACGTGAGCAAATTAGCAATGAACTGAAAAAAGTTGGATACCCGTCTGAAGATGCAGACAAAATAGCACATTGGAACCCATATGACCAGAATACCTTTGCGAAATTCTACGATTCGGAATGGATGTTTGGTATTATTCAGGGATTTGACATTTTAATTGGTAATCCGCCATATATTGCATTTCAAAGAATGGAAGCGGAACTAAAAAAGTCAATTAAAGAACAGGGATACAAAACTTATGAAAATACAGGGGACATTTATACGGTCTTTTATGAAAAAGGAGTCAAATTATTAAAAGATAAAGGGATTTTAACCTACATAACCTCCCGGCAATGGATGCAAGCATCCTATGGAAAATCTTTACGCAGGTTTTTTGCGCTTGAAACAAATCCATTTCAGTTAATAGATTTTGGTCAGGTCAGAATATTTGATGGAGCTACAGTTTTTGTAAATGTAATTTTACTTGAAAAATCAAAAAACAAAAATAGCTTGTGGGCTTGTTTAATGACATCAGATTACAATGTTGAGCAAGGAAATTTACTGGCATTTTTTATTTCAAATAAGCAGAAAATTAAAAAACTTACAGAAAATACATGGTATGTATCCAATGCCCAACATTTAAATGAACAGATTGAAAAGATTGGTAAACCTTTAAAAAAATGGGAAAAGATTGAATTTTATGCAGGTATTAAAACAGCCTTAAATGATGCATTTCATATAAAAGAATCACTTAGAAACGAATTAATTAAAAAGGACAATAAGAATATAGAAATCATTAAACCTTTATTAAGGGGAAAGGATATTAAAAGGTATCATTATGATTTTGAGAGTTGGTATATGATAAATACACATAATGGAGTAACCTCTTATAACTTGCCCCGAATCAACGTTATAAAAGATTATCCAATAATTTACGAACATTTGAAACAATGGCAATCTCAACTTGAAGCAAGACTTGATAAAGGTGAACATTGGACTAATTTGCGTAATTGTGCTTTTTTGATGGAATTTGAAAAACCAAAGATTGTATGGATTGAAATTTCAGACAGGGCAAATTATGCCTATGATGATAATGGGATGTATCTGACCAATTCAGCATATTTTTTAACCTGTAAAGATGAAAAAGTAAGTTTAAAATATCTTTTGGCAGTTCTTAATTCAAAGGTGGCAGATTTTTATTTTTCACAGAAAACTGCACGCATTGCGGGAGGCAGGATGCGTTACACCAAACAATTTGTTGAACAGGTACCAATACCTGAAATTCCCTTGTCTAAACAGGAACCATTTATAAAGTTGGCTGATATTATCCTGTTTTTAAGAAACCAACATTTCAGGGATAGTTCGGATGAAATAATGTATCTTTTCTTTGAAGAGGTCGTAGATTGTGCTGTAGTGGAGCTATATTTTGAAGATGAAATTAAAAAGCATCAGTTTGAAATAGTTAAACATCTGAAACCAATTATGGAACCAATGTTTTCAATTACAACAGATTCTATTCGCAAAGTCTTTCATGAATTTGAACAACCCAGCCATCCAGTTCACAAAGCTGTAATGTTATTAAAAAAATATGAGCCTTTGAAGACCATTGAAGAAACCCTTAACCGTAGCGAAAATGGAACGAATTAATCAAATAACAATTACAAATTATCGCGCTTTTTACAACGAGCCGGATGAAGAAAACAGATACCGTATTAATCTTCCTAATGGTGAAAATTTATTGATTTATGGTGAAAACGGAAGTGGTAAAAGCTCATTGTTTAAAGCATTGCAGGACTTTTTTCGTTCGGCAAAAGAAGAATTTGAACCGCAAACAAATGTTTTTACTGAAGAGCAATCAGATTTACTTGAAACATCAATAAACGTGCGCTATACAAATGATGATGAATTTGAATTTAATCGTCTCAGCTCCACTGCATTTAAACATGATTTTTTTAATAATGTTAAAAGTTCATTCTTAACATATCGGGACATTCTTAATACTTATTTTTTTAATATTAATGACCAAAAAAATAATCCTGACCTTTACGACCTGTTTATTACCGAAATATTGTATTGCCTTGCTGGGACGCATGAAATTTCTCAAATCATGCAGGATATTGAAAAGTTAAAAAACCATTTAAGTACATTCAATAAAGCTTATGAAGATGCAATAAAAAAAATAACAGATAAGGACCAAAAGGAAGAAATTTTCCAAAATCTGAAGGCAAACATTAATGCAAATAAAAATGAACTAAATGTCAAATTAATTAATCATCTAAAAGAACTATTAAAGGTTGCAAATCAATATCTTATTAAATATTTCAATTTTAGTGTAACATTAAAAAATCGAAGTAGCTTAATTTCTATAAAATGGTCAAAAAAAAATTCTCCATTGATACAACAATCTCTATATTTAAAACTTAAGCTTTATGGATTTGGAATTAATCTGTATCCTTATCAGGCATTTCTTAATGAAGCCCGACTGAGTGCACTTGCATTATCCATTTACCTTGCAGCATTAAAAATTGAAAGTATAAGGTTACCAATTCAAAACCACAAATTTTTATTCCTCGACGATATTTTCATTGGATTAGATGCCTCCAATAGGATTCCTTTATTAGAGATTCTCAAAAAGGATTTTGGCAATTTTCAAATCTTTATTACAACGTATGATCGTCATTGGTTTGAAGTAGCAAAAAACTGGTTTGAGAGAAAATCAGCAACTCCATGGAAATCATTTGAACTCTACACGGATGATTATACATATACTGATAAAGAAGTACCTAAATTATTGCCTTATAAAGATGCACTTGCTCAGGCAATTAACTACTATAAAAAATCTGATTATTCTGCATCCGGGAATTATTTACGAAAAGCTTGTGAAGAAGTATTAAAAAAAATCCTTCCGAATATTTGTTTAAAGGATTCAGACGGCATCGATTTAAAAAAGCTAAGTCAAAAAATAGAGCGTGCCTTATATTTTTTCAAAATGGTTAACAAAGCAACTGATGACCTTGATTCTTTATATGTTTATCTTCAGGAGTTGATGAATCCATTATCACATTACGATTTGGATGTTTCTGTTTTCAGAAAGGAACTAAAAGAAGTTGAACAAGCTCTTAATAATCTTATTAAAGCAGATTTAACCAAATACAGTTTCAAACTTTTATTACGAAAAGGAAATATGGTAAAACTCTCCTATCAGGTTGATGCTGTAACATGGAATGTTTATGAGTTAAAAGTCAGAGAAGATTTATGGATTTATAAAGAAAACGATAATGCTCAAATTCAATTAAGTGCATGTCAATGTAGGAATGAAAATCTTTATGAAATGAAAAATGAGACAAAAGGTAAAGAATGTCATAAGCAATTAATTTCCATTTCCTTAAAACAGTTTTATATAAATATGGTAAATCACGAGAATCAACAAAGAAATTTGAATATTCCCATTCTTTCGAATTATGAATCTTTGTATGAATACGAAAAGGTAGATAAAACATGGGATAGATTACAGAATATAATAAAATTTTAAAGTAATAATCAATTGCTAATGACTGAAAAGGAATTAAACCATTACCTACAACAATACTACCCTAAAGAATCCACTTCATGCGAATGGAAGGAGTTTAAGAACCTGAAACATTTCGTTAAGGGGCATGAGGGAGAAGATATTATTTCCTATGTTTCAGCTATTGCAAATATGAAGGGTGGGCATTTGGTTATTGGAGTTCAGGATGAAACACTGGAAATAACAGGAATCAAAGAGTTCTATTACAACACCCCCGAAAATATCGTTTTAAAAATACTGGGGCAAACTCCCAATTTAAGTTCTGAAGGATTTTATGTGGAGCCATTTACAACATCCGACACCGATAAAACGGTTTGGGTATTTCACATCCCGAAACACCAGCCTCGGAAACCGGTTTTAGCTCATAATAAACCCTGGCAACGTGTGGAAAACAGCCTCGTTCGAATGCGTCCAGAAAGAGAACAGGCCATATTAAATGAGCCATTATTCAATATTGACGATTGGAGCGCTGAAATCTGTCCCGAAGCATCTATTGCTGATTTATCGGATGAGGCAATCGTAAAAGCCCGCGAAAATTATAAAAACAAATTTCCTGAGCAGGCTGTTGATGTAGAACAATGGGATGACATTAAGTTTTTAAACAAAGCAAAAATTACAAAACATGGAAAAATTACAAAAACTGCCATTGTTTTATTGGGAAAACCGGAAGCTGAGCATTTTATTAATCCGGCACAGGCTAAAATAAGATGGATACTAAAAGATAAAGACAACATTGAAAAAGATTATACGGTATTATCCTGTCCTTTTCTTTTAAATGCAGAAGAAATATACCATAAAGTCAGAAAGGTTAAATATCGCTATATGCGTGATGGTTCATTGTTCCCGGATGAGGTTGAGCAATACGAACCTTATGTAATTCGGGAGGCAATTAACAACTGCATTGCTCATCAGGACTACAGGCTGGGAGGTTACATCAATGTAGTGGAAAATGAAGATGGTTATTTAATATTCAGCAACATGGGGAGCTTCATTCCCGGCAGTGTTGAGCAAGTTATTAAAGAAGATGCCCCGGAAGAACATTACAGAAATCCCTTTTTGGCAACGGCAATGTTTAACCTGAAAATGGTTGATACCATTGGAAGCGGCATAAAACGAATGTTTAATTATCAAAGACAACGTTTGTTTCCTTTACCGGATTATCAATTAACCGGAAATAAAGTTGTTGTTAAAATTATAGGTAAAGTCCTCGATATTGAATACGCCCGTGTTCTGGCACAGATTCCCTCACTCTCTCTTGAAGAAATAATGATGTTAGACAAAGTACAGAAGAAAGTTGAATTGAATGAGTCGGAAATTAAATTACTCCGAAATAAGAAGTTGATTGAAGGTAGAAAACCTAATTTTTACATTACAGGAACTTTAGCTAAGATTACAGGAGATAAAGCAACGTATATAAAGAATAGAGCGTTTGATAAAGGACATTATAAAAAGTTGATTATTAATTTTATTAATAAATATAAAAAAGCTTCAAGAACTGATATTGATAATCTTTTAATTGATAAACTTTCAGATGTTTTAACTCCTGAGCAAAAGCGAAATAAGATAAGAAATTTACTTTACGAAATGTCCAAAAAAGATGGTACTATATATAATGCAAGTATATCTACAGGTAATCCTGAATGGATGATTGCAGGTAATAATGATTTTAAGATAGATAAAGATAAGGATTAAGATAG
>CAZYHL010000041.1:0-11368 GCA_964646795.1 uncultured Syntrophomonadaceae bacterium | reverse complement strand
CCAGATCGTCGCTGTTTTTCTTTTGCCGAACGCGTTGAAATCTTTTTGCAGTCTTAATAGGAATTGCCGGCTCACCTCTTATTGTCCGGATTCTGGGTGCCGGGTTGAACGTTGAGACTATGCAGTTAGCGGCCAACCTTACGGCACTGATGCTACCTTCAATTTTATTTAAAAGTCTGGCCGGCGTTCTCGGTGGCATTTTAAATGCCAACCAGATATTTGAAACGCCGGCACTGGGTCCTGCCCTGATGAATCTGACGGTAATTCTATCCGCCTTGGTATGTGGTATTTGGCTTGGGATTTACAGCCTGGCATTTGGTACTGTAATAGGCGCAATATTCTTTGCAGCCTGCATGGTACCATCCCTTCGCCGTATCGGCTTCAGGTATTCTTTTGCCATAAAATTCCACGACCCCACGGTGAAGAAGGTAGTGGTCAGCATGTGGCCGGTAATGCTTTCTACGGGTATTGTACATGCCTATACAATAATAGACCTCTGGCTGGCATCCGGTTTGGACGTGGGCAATATAGCTGTTTTAAATTATGCGCGTAAACTAATGCTTCTGCCTCAGGGAATCTTTGTTATGGCGGTGACTACGGCAATTTTCCCTACACTCAGTAAGTTAATAGCTGAGAGTAGGGTTCCAGAAATGGTGACAACATTGCAACGTGGCATAAAGGCAATCTTGCTGCTGGCAGTTCCGGGAGCAGTCGGGCTGACTGTCTTGCGCCAGCCGATTGTATCTTTGTTGTTTGAACGCGGGGCGTTTGACGCAGAAGCCACTGCTATGACAGCTAATGCCTTACTTTACTTTACGTTGGGCTTAGTGGGGCTTTGCCTTTATCTGCCGTTAACCCGGGGTTATTACGCGTTGAGGGACACGCGAACGCCTTTATTTGTCTCCCTGGCGACAGTGGCTGTCAAGCTTATCCTGAGTATTCTTTTTATCCGTTTTTTGCAGCACGCGGGGTTGGCTCTGGCCACTTCTGTTACCGTTCTGTTTAACATGCTGGTTTTAGCCATTCTTCTTCAATATCGCCTATCCGGCCTTTTTGACCGCACATTCTTTTTATTTGTTTTTGCTATTGTAATTGCTTCAGCGCTAATGGGTATAGGGGTTAACCGGTTAGACGGCTTGCTGGCGGCACACCTGGCTCCTGGTGGGTGGGCACTGGCGTTAAGGGTAGGCAGTGATCTTGCTTTTGGTACGGCATTGTATCTATGTATAGCTTGGTTATTGCGGCTGGATGAACTGCGCTATCTCGCAAAAGCTTTCCTCAGATGGCTTCCCCTGTCCCGGTCCCGGAGCCCCGGCAACCTAAAACAAAGAGCTTATAACATGAGAGAAGGGGGTAAATAAGATTGAACAAAGGATCAGATTTAATTCAGCAGGATGAAGTTGATCTTCGCTCTGTCATAATGATTATGTCCAAGAGAAAAATTGTTTTAATTTTAGGTGTACTGGCGGCTATGTTGCTTGCGGCAGCTATGGTATTCTTCATTCTTGAACCGGAGTATGAAGCAAAGGTTCTGCTGCGTGTCAATAATGCGCCGTTGACAGAGACTCGGGCTGCAGCCAAAGATGTTGAGGAATCTCTGCTTTCACAACTTCCCAGAATGAGTATGGAAACCCATGTGGGGCAGCTTCGCAGTGAAGCACTCCTGCTACAAGTAACAGCAAGCTTCCCGTCTCACAATGTAAAAAAAATAATGGAAACTTCCGTTATCACAGTAGTAAATGGGTCAAACCTGATTTCACTTAAAGTCAGCTGCAGTGAGCCTATCTTGGCGATGAACGTAGCCAATACAATAAGTGAACAGTATATAGATTTTGTTTCTGATATGAGCCGGAAAGAAATTGAACGGTCCATTCAATACCTGGAGGAGTTGCAGGCAATTACAAAAAATGAACTACTGGCCTCTTTAACGAAGCTCAGCGAAATCCGTGATAATAAAGAAATACCGAATTCTGAAAGAAATGCACATATAGAGTATCTGGACGCCGAGAGTTTGCGCTTTCGTACAACCCTCGATGTCTTAACTGAGCAAATACTAAAGACAAAGGTGTTTGGGGCGATTAACCTCGGCGAGGCCAGTGTCGTGATTGTTTCGGCAGCAACCCTTCCTGAGAACCCCGTGAACCCCAATAAATTATTATACTTTGCAGTAGCATTCATCTTGGGTTTAGCATTCAGTATCTCATTTGTACTGGTACTGGAGCATCTTGATAGTAGGATAAGTACCGCTGCGGATATAGAAAAACACTTAGCTTTGCCTGTTCTGGGTGAGCTCCCGCAAACAACGCAGAAAAATCTGTTACATTTTAACCAAAATTGGGGATCAGCTCTGGCTGAAGCGTTTCGTACTTTCAGAACGAATTTAAGCTATTCAAATCCGGAAAACCCCTGCCGTTCCATACTGGTAACCAGCCCCGAACCCAATGACGGAAAATCGTTTATTGCGGCAAATCTGGCGTTTGTACTGGTTAAAGCAGGCAGCAAAGTTTTACTGGTGGACTGTGACCTCCGAAAGCCATCGCTACACCAGATATTTAGCCTCGATAACTCCCGGGGCTTTGTAAATATCCTACAAAATAGCGATAAAGTCATGGAGTGCGCTGTTCGGTTAGAAGATGGCTTTTTTGTTCTGACAAGCGGCCCTTTACCCCAAAATCCGGCCGAAATCATTATGTTGAATGAAACCAAGCAGTTTTGGCATCAGCAATTGAAACTGTTTGATTATGTAATTATCGATTCTCCTCCTATCCTGACAGTTACTGATGCTAGTCTTCTTTCCACCCAGGTCGACGGGGTGATATTGAGTTTATCATCCGGAAAGACGCGGGTAAATATCGCCCGTAAAGCAAAAGAGCGTTTGATCAAAGTAAAGGCATGTATTATCGGGACTGTGGTCAACAAGATCAGAACACGCAAAAACGGCTATCTATACTATGGTTAGTACCTGGACCAGGTGAAACAGGAGGTTTTCCAATGCTGGAGATATGCAGAAAACTGTTTTGCGAGCTCAATGTGAGCGGTGTTCAATACTGCAGTTGGAAAGGCAATGATCACTTGGAAGATGGCCTGTATGGCAGCAAGGACCTTGATATTCTTGTAAATAAGGCGGATTATTTTCGGATAAATCAAATACTGTCTGAATTGCGTTTTAGAAGATACGAGCCTCTGAGTTATCTTAAATATCTTTCAGTAGAAGATTTCATTGGCCTGGATGAAGAAAGCGGTCATTTGGTACATATCCACCTTTACTGTGAAATTCGGATTGGGAGAAGATTTTTTGAAAATTACCATCTGCCCTTTGAAGAGTTTGTTCTCAAAAACAGGATTTTCAGTGAACAGCACGAGCTTTATCTAATCAATCCATCCCTGGAAGTAATCCTGTTTCTGATTCGTTATATCGCCCAAAAAGGTAATGTACATGGTCACTTTTGCCAGAAAATGAGTTGGTATAACAGCAAGCTGTCCACCGAAATGGTGGGTATGTATGCGGCTGAGATGTTTGATGACAAATATGCTGAGCTAATTTTGGCTTATTTAACTGATACAGGCAACAAGAAGACGTTTAATAACCTGAGGCTAGATACCGCATCACGGCTTAGGTATTTCAGGACATCTGCAATTATAGTTTCGGACCTCAAAGCAATTAAGCGAACAATGGATGCAGTTGTCAACTACATAACTGCTAAAATTTGTCATATGCCGTTCCCATATCGTAGAGTGAACCCGAGCGGCGGCCTTGTAGTGGCCTTGGTTGGCATTGACGGATCCGGAAAATCCACACTGGTAAGGGAAGTTAATGAATGGCTTAGTTGGAAAATTGATGTATTTCTTATTTATTTTGGCAGTGGCGATGGGCGCAGCTCGCTGGCCAGGTATCCTTTGTTAGCAATATCCAGACTGGTTAAGAACAAAAAGCCGGGAGTAATAAACGGTGGTACTAAGAATAAAGGTAAAAAAAAGACCTTTTTTTACCAAGCCGCCCGTACCATTTGGGCTATCATACTGGCCTATGAAAAACAGAACAAACTTAAACAGTTGTGGTTAGCCAAAAACAGAGGACTTACCGTTTTATGTGACCGTTACCCCCAGTACCAGACAGCTGGTTTAAATGACGGCCCGCTATTGAGTGACTGGCTAAACAGCAGAAATTGTCTGTCGAGAAAAATAGCCCGTTGGGAGCTCAGGTCGTATCAACTGGTCAATATATATCCGCCTGATATATTGATAAAGTTGAAAGTACCTGAGGATGTGGCACTGAAACGAAAAACTGAAATGGAACAAAAACAGATTCGGAAAAAGAGTCAGGCAATAGAGAGAATTCAGTACCACAACAGAACAAAAGTGTATGAGATCGACACTGCGGGTAACATAAACAACTCACTTACCAAAATTAAACAGATTATCTGGAATTTAAATACTTGACTTTCGGTTAGTTACCACACGCCCTTGAGAGAAAAAATGGATGGGGAGGATGAAAATGAAGATTACAATTATCGGTTCTGGTTATGTCGGTCTGACAACTGGTCTGTCCCTGGCTTACCTCGGGCACGAGGTAACACTGATTGACCGAAACCATGTCATCATTGAAAAGCTGAGGAATGGCGTTGTCACTATACATGAAGCAGGGCTGGGCCAACTGCTGAAAAGAATCGGCAGGAGCATCTGTTTTTCAACCAGGCTGCAGGACGGAATTGACGCACAAGTAATTATGATTGCTGTCGGAACCCCGTGTAAGAGAAATGGTGATACGGATTTATGCTTTGTGGAAGCTGCGGCGGAAGAAATCGGAGAAATTCTGCCCCCGAACCACACACCAGTGGTTGTGATAAAATCTACAGTTCCCATTGGCTCTGCAAGACGTGTAAAAAGTATTATTGAACTGAATTTAAAAAAGCGTGGAGTTGAAAATGATTTTTTTGTGGCATCCAACCCGGAATTTTTAAGAGAGGGTGTTGCACTGCAAGATACGTTGTATCCCGACAGAATCGTTATGGGGGCAGATGAAATTATTGTATTCGATATCCTGCGGCAGGTGTATTTGCCCATCCTGGAACAGTCATTCGAACAGCCTACTGGTGTGCAAGCCCCTCAGGGGTACGGATTGCCAGCTTATGTTACCACTAATCTCGCGAGTGCAGAGTTAATTAAATATGCAGCGAACTCGTTTCTGGCAATTAAGATTTCCTTTATCAATGAGTTTGCAGGGTTAGCAGAGAGGGTAGGGGCTGATATCAGGGAAGTAGCGCTGGGGATCGGGCTTGACAGGCGAATTGGAACAGGTTCTCTGGCGGCAGGTGCCGGCTGGGGCGGAAGTTGTTTCCCCAAAGACACACAGGCCATTTTATACACAGGTTTTCTATATGACTACAGTTTGCCGCTGGTGGATGCTGCCATCAGGGTCAATAAGCGTCAGCGTAAGGGTATCGTTGATAAGCTACAGTCCGCTCTAAAGGTTATAAGAGGCAATACCATTGGTATTATGGGCCTGGCATTTAAGCCGGGTACCGATGATTTGCGTGATTCTCCGCCGATTGAAATCGCCCACATTCTGTTAGATATGGGGGCGCATGTACGTGTTTATGACCCGGTTGCGATGTACAATTGTATGGCTCAGTATCCTGATATGAAAGTTGAGTATGCTTCGACAGTGCAGGAACTGGCGACAGGGTGTGACGCTTTAGCGCTGATTACCGACTGGAGAGAATTTGCCTCTCTGGATTGGGATTGTATTGGCAGCAGTATGAGAAATAAAGTAGTTGTAGACGGTAGGAATATGCTTTCGAAGCAGGAACTTGAGCATAAAGGGTTTACATATATTGGCATCGGTACGTGCTAGGGGGGATTGATTTGGCTATCTTAGTCACAGGCGTTGCAGGCTTCATTGGCTTTCACCTTGCCAGAAGCCTTTTACAGATGGGAGAAAAAGTCGTTGGGCTTGATAATATGAACGATTATTATGATGTAAGATTAAAAACAAGCAGACTTGAACTACTAAAAAAATATGACAGCTTTCGTTTCTCACTGACAGACCTGGCAGATGAAAATGGTGTTCACCGGCTCTTTGAAGATGAGCAGCCCGAGGTTGTAGCGCATCTGGCTGCACAGGCAGGTGTACGGTATTCTTTGGAAAACCCCAGAGCATATACAGACAGTAATATCAGCGGATTTTTAAATATTCTGGAAGAGTGCCGGCATTCCTGCGTACACTTGGTGTTTGCATCGTCAAGTTCTGTGTATGGTGCCAACACTAAAATCCCATACTCCGTTCATGATAACACGGACCATCCTGTCAGCCTGTATGCAGCGACAAAAAAAGCAAACGAACTGATGGCCCACGCTTACAGTCATTTATATGGGATCCCTGTAACCGGCCTACGGTTCTTTACTGTCTATGGGCCCTGGGGGAGGCCGGATATGGCTTACTTCCAATTTACTAAGGCTATCTTATCCGGGGAACCTGTAAGGATATTTAACTACGGTAAGATGATGAGGGATTTTACATACATTGACGACATTATAGAATGTCTGATCAGGATTTTATCGCAGCCAGCCAAGCCGAACCCGGCCTGGTCAGGTACAAACCCAGATCCGGGGAGCAGCAAAGCTTCCTACAGGATTTACAATATCGGTAATCATAAGCCGGTTGAGTTATTATACCTGATCAAAGTGCTGGAAACTACTTTGGGCCGGAAAGCCAGACAGGTTTTTTTACCTATGCAGAGTGGTGACGTGCCCATCACATTTGCAGACGTCAACAGCCTGGCAGAAGATTTCGGATTCCAGCCTGTTACCCCAATCGAAAAAGGTCTGCAAAAGTTTGTGGAATGGTATAGACAGTATTATGCAAAGTAGAACTAGCATTGTAAGGTTGAAAGTTGAACGAAAAGAGGTTCTTAAGCAAGAGCAAATTAAAACTATAGAATTTTTCGGCATGCCCGGCTCTGGTAAAACAACTCTGCTCAATCTCATTACCGGAAAAGAAAATGCTTCCCCCGAACGCAAAAAAAAGCTGCTTAAATTTAGTAAAAAGCTTTATTGCTTATTCAAATTACTAATTTCCTCGCCGTTTGCCTCCATCAGGCAAATTGAACTGATTCGGAGGACAAAACAAAGAACACTTACAGACCTGATCAAAGTAACAGCTGATTGGTTGTATACATTATACCTACTGAAGGAGGCACGGCGGTACAGCCGAAAAACCGCTTTTGACCAGGGAATAGTCCAGGCTTTATGGTCAGTTAATCTCAGCGCATGCAAACCACTGGATTTGGAAGTTTTTTTAAGGGATGTGAAAATGCCAGACGTTGTTATTCTATTGGAGGTAGATCAAAACATTATTCGTGAAAGGCTGCTGGCTAGGCCAGGCAAGCAGAGCAGGTTAGAGAAAGAAAATTACTTTGGTGATGATAATATTGACAGGTGGCAGAAACCCTTTGATGTTTTTTCTGAAATTAAGCAATATTTGCTGAAAGTGCAAACCGAACTGTTCATTATCCCAAATAATAACGAAAATGATATTAAAAAAAACATAGACATGTTTAGACAGACTTTGTTCACATAAACATGTCTATTCTATTAGGCTCTTCCGAGAGGACACCATAAGTTTATATTTAAATGATATTTTACCTTCTAGATTTAAGGTTGGAAAAGGTAAGATATATGGTTTGGTTCACAGGAGTAAAGAGGTGGATATTGTAATATGGGATTCGCAAAACTTTCCTAAGCTGGAGATGCAAGGGCATTCTTTGTTTTTTGCTGAATCTGCTAAGCTTGCAATAGAGGTTAAATCGAACTTTAGTGTTAATACACTTAATGATATTTACTAGAGTTTAAATCAATGGTCGGAGCGACAGGATTTGAACCTGCGACCTCTTGGTCCCGAACCAAGCGCGCTACCAAACTGCGCTACGCCCCGACGCAAAAAATATTGTATCATATAAGGGTATGAAATGCAATTACCTGAGATGACAAAGCAGCCGGTTTTAGCCGCTGCTTTTTTATCCTTCAAAAAGGATTCATCTATTTTAAAGGTTGACACTTTTCCTTAGCTGCGGATACTAAGTTATTAAAATAATAAAAAGGAGAGTGTTATTGTGTCCTCAATAAAATTAATTAAACACCTAACCCCTAATCAAGCTTGGGAGATGTTTTATCCTTGCGAAGTAGAGTTGTTTATATCCTTCTTTCATTACGACGCCAAGCCCGTATATGACCTAGAAGAAATGTGTTTAATATATGCGAAAGATACGTTGAACGAAATGAGGAGACCATACACGCTTGAACAGAAGGAACATCTTGCTAATTTGTTCTTGGAATATATCAATGCTTATATTTCAAAAATGGGGGGTTATGACAAGCTGGTTCTATATTCTGAAGAAGAAGTTGAAGCCATTGAAGAAAAGGAATACCAAGCTTTAATGGAGGAAATTAATAAGCATTTTAAAAAGCCGAGGAGGTATTAATGTAAACTGATATACCGATTTTAAAAACAGAGAGGCGAGCATTAATGCTCGCCTCCTGCCCCACAGAACCGTGTAAGCTGGTCTAATATTCTTCTAAAGTTGTGTTGTAAGAGGTTGGCTATTTTTCTTTAATTAAAGGATTATTGTCTTTTTTGGAGAATTAAACTAAGTTAAATTCACGTAATCTTGCACGGCTGCCGCGTAGAATCGGGCTGCCCGCTTGGCATGGGAGCGGTGCTACTGAATGGTTGTGGAAGAGGGCCTCAAACAACTCCCTTGACGAGGAAATTCACCTTTCAAAAACTTTCATTAATATCATACACAACATATGCGGAAGGTGCTGACAAATTGGCTGTTTACAGGATTGGTATCCCAAGAACCCTATATTTTTATACTTTTTACCCGCTTTGGAAAACGTTTTTTGAGGAGCTTGGCTTGGAGGTAGTCCTTTCGCCTCCTACCAATAAAGAAATTATCGATAATGGTGTCAGGGAAACTGTAAACGATGCCTGTATACCCATTAAAGTTTTCCACGGTCATGTGCAGACGCTTAAAAACAAAGTAGACTTTATTTTTTTGCCGCGAATGGTCAGTATTGACGGGAAGGCAACCATGTGTCCCAAATTTTTGGGTCTGCCAGATATGGTTAAAAACTCTATTGAGAATCTTCCGACATTAATCGTCGATAATTTTAATATGAAGCATTATTTTGCCCTTGAACGGTTTTTCCTGCGCGTGGGCAGGAGATTCACCAATAATATCTGGCTTATTTGGAGGGCTTATTATAAAGGGCTTAACCACTGGCGCCAGTACCGGAAACAATTGCTGGATGGGTTTTACCCCCAGACTTCCAAGGACAAGGGCTCTGCGGGCATAAAGATGGTTGAAAACCTCCATGAAGGAGGGCGGTTAAAACTAGGGGTACTGGCTTATCCTTATGTGATTTATGATACGTATTTAAGCGTTAACTTACTTTCAAAACTCAAGGAAATAGGAGTGGATCTATACCTGGTTGACGGCATTCATCCTTCAATGGAGAAGAAAGCCCGGAAAATGCTGCCTATGGATCTCTTTTGGTATTACAGCAACAAGGTGGTCTGGAGCGCTTTGTACTACCTTAACCAGGACAAGATGGACGGTATTATTCACGTGACCGCCTTTGGCTGCGGCCCCGACGCCATGGTTGACAAACTGGTGGAGCTGGAAGCGAAAAAAGCGGGAGTGCCTTTTATGGCGGTAACCATAGACGAACACACGGGGGAGACCGGGATGCAGACCCGCCTGGAAGCATTTATCGATATGCTTAGAAACAAGAAGGGGATTGAAGTACCATGAAAGTCACTTATGCCCACATGGGCACTTCAGCAATGGTTTTTGCTAAAATACTGGAGGGTTTGGGGCATGAGGTGATCCATCCCCCTAAACCCACTAAAAAAACCCTTAGCCTTGGTGTGCGGTATGCGCCGGAATTTGCCTGTATTCCCTTTAAAATTGTTTTGGGCACCTATCTGGAAACAGTGCCTAAAGGAGCGGAAGTAATTGTCAGTGGCGGAGGCAGAGGCCCCTGCCGGGCAGGTTACTACGGAGAGATGCATCAGCGCATTTTGAAAAATCTCGGGTACAATGTGGAGATGGTATTTTTCTTTCCGCCTTTAAAAACGCCGGTTGACTTTTTTAAAAAGATAGTGTTTCTCAAAGGGAAAAGCAGCTGGTACCATTTCTTCAAAGTATTGCGGACAAACTGGGAAAGAATGAAAGCCCTTGACGATTTGGAGCTTGCGGCTTTAAGGATGAGGCCACTGGAACTGAAGAAGGGGGACGTAACTCGTTCTCTGAAGGTAGGGCTAAAGTATCTGGACGAAGCCCGCGATTTAAAGGAAGTACAGGCAGCAGGGAAGGCTGCCCTGGAGGAAATCGGCAAGGTGCCCCACAACTCTGAAAGAGAAATACTGAAAGTGGGCATTATCGGTGAGATTTACGTGCAGCTGGAGCCTTTCGCCAACTTCGACATTGAAGAAACGCTGGGGAACATGGGGGCGGAGGTAAAGCGGAGTATCTTTCTTACCCAGTATACCAGGGAAGACGTCATGGCCAACGGCTCAAAAAGCGTGGCAAAAACGGCTTCGCCTTACTTAAATCTCAAGATTGGAGGCCACGGCCAAAACAGCATTGGGGAAACTATCCGTTATGCAGAAGCAGGTTACGACGGGGTAATTCAGCTGGCGCCCTTTACCTGCATTCCCGAAATAGTTGCCAAGAGTATCATGCCAAAGCTAACCAGGGATATCGGCATACCCGTCCTCACTTTTTTCATTGACGAGCAAACAGGTACAACGGGAGTGGAAACCCGCCTGGAAGCCTTTATCGACCTGATGTGGCAAAAAAAGAAGCAGGGTAATAAAATAGCAGGTTATGCCGTATAATAAGGGTTATTGACGACAACAACTGGAGGGATCGGGAGTGACGGAAGGGTATCTGGGTGTTGACGTAGGATCCGTCAGCACTAATATAGTAGTGATAGATAAAGAGGGTCAAATTATTGCCTCTTTATACCTTAGGACCAGGGGCGAGCCTATCAAGGTGGTTCAGGAGGGAATCAGGCAAATAGCCAAAGAACTGGCAGGCGTGGAAATCAAGGGCGTTGGCACGACGGGCAGCGCCAGAACCCTGACGGGCGTCATTGTCGGGGCGGATACGGTCAAGAATGAAATCACAGCCCATGCCGTAGCTGCTTCCCATGTTGTTCCCGACGTTCAGACAGTTATGGAAATAGGCGGTCAGGATTCAAAAATAATTCTCTTGAGAAACGGCATAGTAACCGATTTTGCCATGAATACCGTTTGCGCTGCCGGTACGGGCTCTTTTTTAGATCACCAGGCAGAGAGGTT
>CAZYHL010000040.1:0-11379 GCA_964646795.1 uncultured Syntrophomonadaceae bacterium | reverse complement strand
CGATCAGCGAAAACACGGTCAAGTATTATGTGAAAAACATCTATTCCAAATTTGGCATTCAAAGCCGCGCTGAACTGATTAATATCATCCAAAAAAAAGAAGAAGCGGCCACATCGTAATAGAACCCTGAAAATCATGTGTTTCATGTTTCAAGCCCCTACCCGAAAAAGGTAGGGGCTTTTTTGCTTAAACTACCCGGTTCGGGTAATCTTTTTTGTTTGCGCTTTTGCTATTATGTTTTTGACGGATTAAATTTTGCTGGTTAAGAGGGATTACGTTTGAAATCGATCAAAAGAAAAAATTTCGTTTTGGCAGCTCTAACCGTCTTTGGCATACTGACGGGTGGTATGCTTCTTGTTTTCAGGGGAGCAATGTTTGAAATCCGGGCGCAGGTACTTTTGGCAGGCGTAGAGATTGCTAGCGGAATTGCGGCGGGGTTTTGGCTACGGGGACTAAGCAAGCTAAAAATCGCCCGGCTCATTGCGGAAAATTCGATCCTCCATATCAGCACCGCAGTAATTAGCGACATATCGGCTGGAGCGGCGCAGCCGGAGAATATCGAAAATACCGAGGTGATCGTCTCATATTTCGGCATTCTGCTGGGCGAAAAGATTATCAAATTCAACCAAGACGGCATCCGGCTCAGCGCTGTGGAGATTGGAAATGATTATATTTCTTTCACCTATGGCACGGAAAAGAGGACGCAGAACATCCGGCTTTTACGTCCGGCAATCGATCCTGAAACGATAGCAGAGATCTCTGAAAAAATCCGCTATGAAACCGGAATCACAACGACTTTGCTGCCTTGACAGGCGTAAACAATGAAATTCGGTCAGCGATAAATTAAAACGGAAGGAGAAACGGGATATGTATTGCACAAATTGCGGAATACAATCACCAGAAAATTCAAGGTTTTGCAGCGCTTGCGGCAGCGAGATCAATCAAGCGCCTCCAAGCATGCCGCAGTCTGCAGGCCTGCGAGGATTCTCGCCCCGCATCAGCAACCCGGCCTTTGAGAAATACATCAAAAATACCAACCGCTGGGCGGCCACATTCTCAGTCATTTTGGCCGTTGCCGCAGTTATTGGTTTTTATATTGCCGGCGAGATGGGTGCGGAAGGCATGAGCAATCCCGAGTCGCTTTATATCGGGTTTGGCATCGGCGGTATGTTCCTCACGATTGCGCTGTTCCAGATACTTAGCAGAAAGCGCAGTAGAACCTGGGACGGCAGGGTCGAGGATAAGAAAATCAAAAAGAAAACCAAGCATCAGGATGACGTAATTGAGAACTATCTGGAATATTCGGTGGTTGTCCGCAGCGACCAGGGGAAAAAGCATGTGATCAAATCCCAAAACAGTGATGTGCTGTATAACTATTTTAATATCGGCGATCGGGTGCGGCATCATGCGGGGTTAAATTCCCTTGAGAAATACGACAAAACCGGCGATAGCTTCATTCCCTGCAACGCCTGCGGCACCCTTTGCGATATAAACGACGATTATTGCTTCCGGTGTAAATGCCCGCTTCTAAAATAGGGGTGCAGCATCTATCCGAGTTTTACGAGAACCCGCACGTCTTTTTAAACAATATACGCAATACGCACAATGAAATTTGAAAGGAGATATTTTATGAAAAAATTCTGTTGGATACTGTTGGCGCTAATGCTGTTTACCCTCTCCGCTTGCGATGATTCGGGCGGGACGGGCGGTGGAGGCGAAGGAGGAAATTATGCGTGGGTACTTGTTGATACTAAGGACCATGAGCTATCGGAACTAAAAAGTACCAGGGAGAACTTTGAATTCACATATACCTTTGAGTACAGCCGTGGAAGCTACGGTGTAAGATCGGTTTACGACGGGAAGACGAGAGAAATTTTAGAAGAAAAATATATCCACGGGGAAACCTACGGCGCGCAATGCGAATTTAGCGAGCCTCCCCAAAACATCGGCGTCGGCGAAACGGTAACGCTCGATGTGACTATGAGGGAGACGGAGAATACCCTGTTGGGGTGGAATGGTCTTGCTCATGGATACGCGAAGTTTGTCGATGCCGAGCAGTTGTTTACCGGTTCTAGCTCAAGCGACATCTCCTTTAGAGACGACACAGGCAGCGGTGAAAACCAGCAAACGCTTAATACCCTGGAGGGAATCTCTTTAGTCGAGACAAAAATCTCGGCCATACCACCCGAGGGGAAGCGGGGCGATCGCATTGCGCTGCGGTTAGTATTTAACATTTCTGCCGGAGCGATTGGAACGGACTATATCTATGAACTGCAAAAGCTGTAAAGCGTACGGCGGAAAACAGCCTAATAACCCAGAAAGGAGACTTCCATGAAAAAAGGATTTATCTTAACTTTGACGCTTGTTTTCTGCCTGCTGTTTGCAGGCTGTTCGGGAAAGGGGAACGAGGGCGGCACTTTGAAAATGAAAGATATTTACGGCACCTATGAAGGCTCGGGAAGCACAACCAAATACGAGGTTGAGCGGAGCGAAGCCGATATAAATAACCAACGGTATTTGTTTATAACGGGGGATGAGCGCGAGACACAGGGAGAATTTGACAGTATTGTCATTACCTTCAAAGAAGATGACGAGGATACAATCTGGTACCAGAACACGCATACCGGCTCAAACGGAGAGCTGGTTTACAATTCCGGCACAGGACAATGGGAACACAAGGCGGATTATCCGTTAGGGACGGTAAGTACCGCCGTTGTCTTTACAAAGGGCGCGGACGGAATCCATGCAACATTCGTTTTTACCCAGACCTTTGAAAGAGACCACTTTGAAAACCCCGAGCCGTCCGACGGCGTGAACGAATTCACCCTTAATCTGACTAAGACAAAATAGGTCCATTTGAAAGGCAGGTGCGATAATGGAACATACAAAAACCCCATTGACTCGAACCATTTTCGGCATGATGATCAATCCCGCCGGAGCCCTTAAAGGCGCTTTTACCAGCAGATGGTATTTAGGCCTGGTGGTATCAGCCTTGGCCTTCGGATTGTTCTTCATCCAAACAGGACTCGATCTGTATAAAACAGGTCAGAAAGAGATGAACTTTGTTCTAATCTCCGCCGGAGCCGGTGTCGCCTACGGCATAATTATGATTCCCCTCATCGGGATGATGATCTGGGTGATTCTGAAAGCCGCAAAAACAGACAAGAGCTTATTACAAGCTATTTCGGCCTTTTGCCTGAGCTACAGCGGAGCCTTAATCTATGGATTGTTGGGAGTAATATTTTCTCTTGTCTTGGGCTGGAAGACCTCGGTGGCCTTTGGCGTTACCGGCGTTTTATGGGCTATTGGGCCGATGATGTTCACCATCCGGGAGCTCACCGGCGGTAAAAATATTTTAAGCGTCCCTTTGGCAACGGCTGTCAGCGCAGTAGTGTTGATTTCCTGGTCGCTTTTCGGCAATCTGTAGGGGGTGAAAGAAATGGAAACTGATTTGCATAAAGGGAAAGCATTTCGAAGCCTAGTCAGGAGACTGTGCTTTATGTTTATAGGAGTAGGGGCGCTTGCTAATCCTCTGAACATTTGGAATCCCTATAACATTGCCTTCGGTCTGCTCTGGGGGCTTATCTTCGGTGGCGTTTTCCGCATGTTTCTCAATGGATTTCTAGGCATCTTCAATGGGCAACTCAAAAAAGAAAAAGGGAAGAATGCCATCCGCTATGCCGTAGACAACGGAATGCTTTTTTTAGCTCCTTTTACCTTGATGTTGTTAATCGCTGTCTTTTATCTGGAATGGACCATGACCATCCCCTTTATTTCCGCGGGGATCATGGCTGTAGGAACAGCTTCCAGTATAGAAATAAATAAAATGCTGGGCAAGCCGGGGCTTAAAAATACCATTGCCACGGCAGGGGTGTCTTTCGCTTTTTCCTTGTTATGGACTTTATCCTTTTCCTATCTGAACAGAGCTCCTTCATTTTTGGAAGGTGGAGTTAACCTGGTGCGTTCTTTTATAGGAGGTGGCGGATTATGAGAAGACTTTGGGTCAGGATATTGCTTATGGTTATCATCTCTTTAAACTTGCTGCCTATAAACGCCCTGGCCGCCGGGGACAGCTCGCCGCCATCGGAGCCCTATGAAAAGGTAGCCGCTAAAAAGGGGAGCTGGTACACGGCAAATATTACCTTTGATGATAAAGCTCAACTGGTAGTCGGTTATAAAGGCAGCTACTTAAAGGAAGCAGAGGCGGCTGAGCTGCCCTTTACGCTGACGGAAAAGACCTTGGTTACCGGTATTTTGGTTCCCTATGCGGGTATGGACGCCGGCGAGGTGGCACTGTCTCTAGTTGATAGCCGGGGTAATGTATACCAAGGTTTTGCGGCTATTCAGGAATTTACCGGAGGGCTCGTCGAGGGGAGCACTGATAATAAAGACCAAGAGCTTTCTGAGCAGAACAGGAATACCTCTTATATCTTCACCCCTCTTGACAGCATGGTTTTGCCTAAAGGTGCGTATACTCTTTATCTGGCTGGTGAGAAGCTGCCGGTAGACGCGTTTCTTATTAAGGGTTACAATTACGCGGCCTATCAAAGATACCTGGATGATCTTCAACAATGGGCCAGAGAAAATGAAGAACCGGGAGAAACCGAAGAAGCATTTATCAGCTTTGGGAATAAAGAAATTTTTGCTAGCTATGAGAAATACTTAGAAGGTGAGGCCACAGCAGAGGAGCCCCAGTGGCAAGCCTCCGAGAAGTATGCCGCCCCTCAGTTTAGCCTGGAAGGGGAATATCAAATCGACGAGATTATTCTCAGCACCTGGAACAACGGTGACGGTATAAACCCCGGTGTCATCAGGATCTTGGATAAAGCCCAACAAGTAGTAGCCTCTTACAATGCTCAAGGCGCCAGCCAAGGTGATGCAGCGAACACCCTATGGGTAGCAAGGCCTGAAATCGTCCTGCCGGCCGGCACTTACACCATTGACATAGACGAAAAGGAAGCCCTGGATTTTGATGAAAATGGAGAACCAATCTTTTATGTAGGTATTACCGTTCCCGTTACCCCGCCTATAAGCTTTACGGGAACCTATAGAATCTGGTTGGATCTTTATAAAACTCACACCCTTATGGGACCGGTCGATGAAAAGACGAGCAGCTTTTCTCTGGAGGATTACCAGCTGACTGTTTTGGATAAAGGCAGCGTGATCGAACTGATCGGTCAGTATGAAGGGATGACTTTTTCGCAAAACTGTCCTGTTCAAGAACGGGAGGAAAACCAAGCAGTAGCAGCATTGAACTTTGCTGCAGATTTAACGAAGCTTCCTTACAATGCCAATATTGCAGCCAGGGCGGAAGTCACGTTTACAAAAGAAGCTAATGGCAGAATAGCCATCAGTATGGACGGTCAGGGCTTTTACTCCCGGGCAGCCACAGAGGATAAAGGTGCGGATGAAAACACCTACTCCCTATCTATGCGGGGCAATCTTGTCAAAAAGGATTTACCGCCTTATGTCATGGCGGCTATTGCCACAGCCTACGGCGCAGGGAACATTCCCGGTCCCGACAGCCCCGCTGAAGCGGCGGTAGGGATGCTCTTCCCGCCGTTGGTGGGTTTAATCGTGAGTTTGTTACAGGGGTTGCTGCGTCCTAAGGAACTGGTATCTTCCCTTTCCGTTGGTGAACAGTCTATGAAAGACGCCAACCGTTCCCTCGGCAAGGGGCTTTATACTGAGGAGGAAGCAAGGGCTTGGGCAACGATGGCGGATGCCTTAGGGGCCAGCGGCGGCGATCCGGAGGATGCGGTTTCTATTGGAGACAATGAGCGACCCGGCGGAGCGGATTATCAGGCGCCACAGGGGAGCGGCCAAAGCGGCAAAGGTTTTGGGGCAGAGTATGTAGGCCCGGACGAAGACCTATCCTTTGGCAAGCCTGATGTACCGGAAGAGGCGGTGCAGCAGGCCCCTTACGGACAGTCCGAAGAAGCACAAAGGGCTCCGGAAATGCCGTACCAGCCGGAATCCATGGTGATCCAAACTTCGGCCCGGGGTGCTCAGACCTTAATTACCCGGGACCCTGCCACCGGGGGATGGGTCAATGCCGAAACCGGCAATCCCTTTGATTTGGAAGCTCATCGCCGGAATTTCCCGCAGCAGGCTAAAGAGCTTGAGGATGTTATCAAGCACAACGCAGAACTGGAGCGAACCGGCCAGACGGCCATGCAGCGAGCTCTGGATGAAATAAGTCGGAAAGAGCAGGAAAACTTTGAAGCTATCCAAAAAGAGATTGACCAGCGCTGGCGGGAACAACTTGCCCGGGAGCAGGAATCACTGGAATGGGAACAGGAACATGCACAAAAGCTTTCCGGCTGGGGGCGGATTATAGGCGATTCGGTAATCAATGCCGGGGATGAAGTGACGGATACTGCTAAAGACCTGGCAAAAGAAGCTAAAGAAGGCTTGGCTATTGCCGGCGAAGCCGCGAAAATGACGGCAAGAGACCTGTTCATCGATCAGAAAAAAGCCCTCGCTAACGTGCGCGAATCTTATGAAGGTGTTAAAGATACCCTTGGGGCAGTTAAAGAAAAGGTGGTGGCCACGGCCGAAGAGATTCATAATAAACCGTGGATTGTGGTTAAAGGAGTGATGGAAACAGGTAAAGCCGTGGTCGATACCGTGACCGACCCGAAAAAAGCCTGGGAATGGGCTAAAGACACAGTCGGTATCACTGATTTTGGAAAATCCCTGGATCCCAACCTTTCCCTGGTTGACCGTCTCAAACATACCTTTGCGGGTACTATGAAGCTGGGGGTTACCATAGGCACCGCCGGACAGGCGGGAGCAGCCTTAAAGGGCAGTACCGGCAAGCTGGCCGGGATGGTGGACGATGTGCTGGGAGCCGGCGGCAAAAAGCTGGCGGTTAAGGTACCCCTGCCCAAAGGCATCAAGCCCTCGCTGGCTGTTAAGACAGGCCGCAGCTACGCCAATATTAAAAGGCCGCCCAATCTGTCAGGGGTTACCAAAACCTCCCGTAAAATCATTCAAAACACAGCAGATGATTTCGGGGTCCGAATCAAGGCCAGGCCTACCACAGCTACTGCAGACAAGTGGATTAATTCGGGGAAGGCAGTACCGAAGAGAATGGAAATAAAGGTCAAAACCCTTGATAAGTGGGACGAATTGCTGGGAGGACCTAAAAATAGCGAAGGTTTGGCGGGCTACTATAAGCCCAAGCTGCCGCCTAAGGAAGTTATAAGAAACCTTTCCCCGGAAACTCAGCAGAAACTGGTTGAAAAGTATGTGGCCAGGAGAAGAGAGTTTATTAGGCAGGCCGATAAGATGAAATATTTAGAAGCCAGCGGCCAATACAAGGTTAAAAACGGACTGGTCATCAACAAGGACGGCAAATTCCTTACCGGC
Organism: uncultured Syntrophomonadaceae bacterium; assembly: GCA_964646795.1. Taxonomy (GTDB): domain Bacteria; phylum Bacillota; class Dethiobacteria; order PWVN01; family PWVN01; genus CAZYHL01. The sequence continues at coordinate 4,005 of CAZYHL010000040.1, read as the reverse complement.
GATGTGGATGTGTTTGATATAACTAATTTCGACGGCACGCCGGTCAGCCCCAAGATTAAAAAACAGGTGTTGGACCACCTCACCCAGAACAAGGGCTTTGCCGTGAAAAAGGGTGGCTCCAACGTACTACACGAGGATGTCATCTCCTGGACCAAGGATGGTATAGAATTCTCTGCCGAGGCTAAGGAAAAGATGATTAACGCGGCAATGGATGAAAACATAGGGGTTACATCCTATAATCCCATGGCCGAACCAACTGCGGAAAAATATGTGAGATAGGAGGTGAAGGAGCAATATGCCTAAACAACTGAGTAAAAAGGAAAAAGCGGAAATACTGGGACGTTTGCTGCCCTTAGCCGAAGACTATGATCAATCAGCTGCACAGCTGGAAGCCTTTGGGGAAGAAGGCAGAACGGTTAAGGAGAGAAGCGAGCTGGAGACAAAATTAACAGGCATGGACAAAGAAATTCAAGAACTGCTTGGCCGCTACCGTGAGGGGCTCCCTGTGCGGGATCTATCCCGCTGCCCCTTCACGGGGGAGAAGCTCTCTTTAGCCATCGACGATCTGGGTCTGGACGGCCTGTGGTGGAACTATGAAGCGCCTAAAAGGCCGGAAAATGAGCTTCCCGCAACTTATTTCGCTCTAGACGGGGCGTTGAAGCTCGGCGGCGAGCCGGAAAAGGCCCCCTTCCTCTGCTGTCCGGGGCCGGATGTGCCCTTTGTCCTGCCCAGGCTCTTGGCGTATACCCAGGTTAAGGCGGTAATCTCAACTATCCAAATCGGCCCCCATACCGCTTATCCCATTGTTTACTACGCCGATCCCATGCTCTATGGAGAAAAGCGGGTTAACGACTGGGGTACTCAGCGTTATTGGGAAACAGGAAGCATTATCCCTGAGCTCTGGACTCCCGGGCAGTATATCAGCCTCATTCCCGCTGCCAGTGAATACGACTTTGACATGGAGCCCTGGATCAAAGTGGGCAAACTGTTATGGATTGCTCCCGGAGATCCCGGTCTGACCCTTTACGGACATATCTCCCGCTGCCCTTATCTGGATCTGCCGGGCAGCCGTAGGTTAAAATTTATCCGCGACGGAAAGGTTTGGGAGGATGAGGAGGGTTTTGAAGCCTTTGAAGCAGAAGATCCTGATTTTGATATGGAACATTTTCAGAGAATTGCTAAGGAAATAGAGGAGGGTGAGAAATAAATGAGGATTAAGGAACCCGTGATTTTTAGTATAAAGCAGGACGATATAGGTGCTATCCTGGCTATCGCTACAAGCCCTTTGCCTAATACCGGCTCTGCTTTTTATAAGGCAGCGCCGGCTGATAGAGCGGGTACGGACATAAAAGCCGCTTATGGTGAGCTTTTGACAGACAAGGGATCACTGCAGGCGCTTCGCATCATTACTCAGCCTGATTTGTATTTGATAGCCCGCATCGCCGGCGTCCAGGGGCTGTCAGAAATCCGACTGCACTATAAAAAAAGCGAGGGTGACTTAGTGGCCGTTACGGAAGAAACCGCAGAAGGCAATCTCACCATTTCTATATTTGATAATTATAAATCTTGGCTGTCCTGGTGGATCGAAGATTTTGCCAGTCAAAGCGGCCAGCCTGCTGCAAACTATATTCCGCCCAAGGTCAATCTGGAGGAGTTTATGTTTGTCCTCCACGCCGTCGATTCCTTCCGGAGAGTTTCTTATCAGAATATGCTGAGCCATGTCTTTACGGATAGAGCTTATGCGAGAGTCCCAGAGTTCCTTCAAAGCATGGCCGACTCCTTAAAAAGCTTGGATATTCGTTGGCTGCTGCCGGCCTTTCTGACGGTGACACCGGGGGTGGAGCAGTACCAAATAAAAATTGATCCTCAAAATATCGGTGTTTTGCTTGAGCATGACTTCTTTCGCGAAGGAAAATTGGCATCGGGAGAGGATGTGCTGATCTTTGGAGAGGCCGGGCAAATAATGGGGGTGGAGTTCTTCCGCTCCTGGTTTACCAGCTGCGGTATGGAAATCAATGTGGCAGGATCCGGTGCATTTACGGCGGCCGAACGGCTTTTTATTGCCCCCACATTATTGGGTAACCATTTTGTACAGCTGGAAGGTGGGGACAAGGGAAAAACCATAGTAAACCACCAGCTTTATACTACGGAGCAGCTCGCCTTCAAGCTTAGCGAATTGTTCGGCAGTATTTTTGAGCTAAACGTGACTTCCGGTACAGCAGAGCCTGGTGTTGAGCCTGCGCAAAAGTTGCCCGAGTCACCCGAGCAACCGCTTGTCCCGACACCTCCGGCCAAAAGATTTTGCAGGGGCTGTGGCTCGCAGGTTTCTGCCGGTGCAGCTTTTTGCGGCAAGTGCGGCATGAAATTAAAATAAGCTGAAAGAGGAATAAATATGCACATTTAAAAAGCGAAAATCGCAACTACGGAACAAAAGCCGATAGGCGGCTTTATCCAAAATGACGGAGCCAATTTATAAAAAATGGAAAGGGTGTGTGTATCATGACAAAAGGGAAATTCGGCCTGAGTCTTGCCGCCGTTGCGGTGATCGCTTTCGGCTTTGCCGCACTCAGACAGCCCCAATCGGTGCTGCTGGTGGCCGGCTTTGCACTGCTGGCGGAAAAGGATGAGTGGCTGAACCGTCAGGCGCTGCAGGCGCTTCTCCTCACCATCGCGTATTATCTAGGCGAACTCGTGACGGGCTGGGTATTCGGCGGTCTGGCTCGATTATTTGGATGGGTGGAGCTGTACGGCGCGGCAGGCGCTATGAGTAAAATGGGCTCGTTTGTGGGCGATGTCCTTTATCTTACTCTGATTGTGTTCTCCGTTCTCGCAGTCCTGCGGGTGCTTCGCGGCAAGGACGCGGGACTGCCATTTATCTCAAAGATGGCGGGCGGAGATATTGCGGCGGAGATTAAGCCCAAGACCCGAACCGCAGCGGCATCTGCGCAGACGGCTCCCCCTGCGCCGGCTGCCAGGCTGTGCCCCGCCTGCTCCGCCCCCTTGAATGAAGATTCCAGGTTCTGCATCGAGTGCGGCGCAAAGACGGAATGAAAAATATGGATAACTGGAGGAAACATCATGTTTTGTGAAAACTGCGGAAACAAACTTCCGGAAGAAGCAAAGTTCTGCGGAGGCTGCGGTGCAAAAGAAGAGAGGGTCTAAGCATTGTGGAAAGGGCAAAGAAATTAGATCCGCACTTTAAACCTCGCGCAGTAAAAAGGGCTTACTATGCGGATATTAATTTTGATATGCTTGGAGAAATAATAGAAAAAATATGAAATGGCCATTAGCTAAAATATATAGGCATTTTATATTTGAACCGTTAGGGTTAAAGAACACATATCTCCCAGAAAGTGAAAATGACTTTGTGCCAAATATCTATTATAAGGATAAAGCTATTCACCGCCCAAAATTTGTCATTAGTAGCCGCGCAAGCGGTGGGTGCGTAACAACTGCTCGTGAGATGATGATAGTTTTTAAGGCTTTCTTTGGCGGAGGACTGTTCAATATCTCGATTTTGGATGAGCTGTCATCTTACAATAAGTTGCAAGCATCAATGAGGCCGATTTGCTATGGTGGCGCGGGTATATGCGAATTCCTTTAAATGGTTTGACCACACTCTTTATGGGAAGAGGCGAGCTAAAGGGTCATTCTGGTTCGACAGGGGCGGCTGCTTTTTATTATCCTATTAAGGATATATTTATTATGGGGGATCTAAATCAAATGAAGAATGCCACTCTTCCAATAAGGCTATCAATGCGAATTGCTGTGATGGTAAAATAAATAGGCAAATATAGCTGTTATATTTAAAATGGGAGAAGAATTGTATCAAAATAATATTAGAAATCGTCCAACCAAGCAGGAGTGGATTGGTTCATCAACCCATCAACAAGCACTGCACAGTAACGTACCTACACCGGTAACTGATATTGTGTATGACTGTTTTATTTGAAAGCGATTGGTTGGATAAAATGATTGTGAGAAGTACAAAAAGACACCTCTTGC
>CAZYHL010000039.1:0-11429 GCA_964646795.1 uncultured Syntrophomonadaceae bacterium | reverse complement strand
GCCAATCGCGAGACCCAATCGAGCAAGACGTGGGCCTGGCTCCTCTACCAGTCGCTATCCCGTCATCAGGCTCAATTACCTCTCCGGTGCCTGAGATTAACAGCAAGCCTTCCTTGGACATAACCAGCATAAGAGCTTCTAATTTTCGCAGAATCCGGTCTGTTCTCCACTCTTTTGTCATATCCACGGCAGCCTTCCTGAGATTGCCCTGGCATTTTTCTAAGTGTTCTTCAAATTTTGTAAACAAAGTAAATGCATCAGCCACAGAACCCGCAAAGCCGGCTATTATCTGTTCGTGGTAAATCCGTCTCACCTTTCTGGCTTTTTGTTTCATGATAACGCTTTCGCTGAAAGTAACCTGGCCGTCGCCGGCCATGGCACCTTCTCCGTCCTTATAAACTGCAATAATAGTTGTGCCTCGAAACAAGAAAAGACCGCCTTTCTAAGCCCTGGGATGAGATTGGTTGTATACCTCTTTCAGCCTCTCTTTGCTCACATGGGTATAAATCTGAGTTGTAGATACGTTTACATGTCCCAACAGTTCTTGCACGCTTCTCAAATCCGCTCCTCGGTCAAGGAGATGCGTCGCGAAGGTATGCCGAATCACGTGAGGGCTGACCTTTTGATTAACGCCGGCCTTGATTACATATTTGTTGATAATCCGGCGCACGCTTCTGTCCGTTAGCCTGGTACCGAACCTATTAAGAAAAATAGCTTTTTCTTCCGCATTCTTTCCCCGGGAATTATCTAAAAGAGAAACCCGGGAAAAACTTAGATATTCCCGTAAACTCTTTGCACAAAAGGAACCGAAAGGGACCAGTCTCTCTTTCGCGCCTTTGCCGAAGACCAGAGCTAAGTTATTGTCAAAATCCAGGTCGTGAAGGTTCAGTGACACCAACTCGCTGACCCTTACCCCTGTGGCATAAATAAATTCAATCAACGCCCTGTCTCTCACCCCCAGAATCGAATCGGCAGGAGGAGCAGACAGCAAAGCCGTTATCTCTTCAAAATATAAAAAATGCGGCAATGAACTTCCTTGCCGGGGGGTCGAAACAGTATTAAAAGAATTGCTGTCTATATGCTTCTCCTCGTACAGATACCTGAGAAAGGCTTTTATTGCAGAGAGCTTCCTCGCAATCGAAGCCTTTAAATACCCCTCGGATTTTAATTCCGCCAGGTAATGCCTCACTGTCAGGTGGTCAATGCTTTCCGTCCGAATCTGATGGTAAGTTAAGAATTCAAGAAAACGGTAAATATCATTACCGTATGCTTCAATAGTATGCGGCGAAAAATTTCTTTCTCTCTGCAGGTATTCCAGAAAAAGTACGCTCAAACTTTGCATTAGCATCTTCTCCCAATTCATCTTAACACAAGAGTTTTTTTAATGCAAGTTGAGCGTGCGGCAAGATCAAAGATTTTATTTTATGCAAGAAAATTTATTTTGGCTGGAAGATCGTGCCGCAGATCCTTAAGCCTTTTTAATCTCCTTAGGGTTAACAGCGTAGCCGCATTCTTTCTTGGTGCATTGCCAAATGTATCCGTTCCCTTTTTTCTTTTCCACCATGTAGCTTTGACAGCGTGGACAGAGCTCCTTAGCCGGCTTTTGAGAACTGATAAATTTGCAGACGGGATAGGCGCTGCAACCGTAGAAAATCCTTCCCTTTTTGTTTTTTCGTACAACAATGGGCGCCCCGCATTCAGGACAGTTCACCCCGGCCTCTTTTAATATTGGTTTTGTGTACCTGCAATCAGGGAAACCGGGACAAGCCAGAAATTTACCAAACCTACCAAACTTGTAAACTAAGTTGCGTCCGCATTGGGGACAAGTCTCTTCTGAGGCTTCATCCTTGATCTCAACTTTGTTTATGCTTGTTTCCGCTTGCTGCAAACTATCCTTAAAAGGATCGTAAAATTCTTTAACTACCCTCAACCAAGGATAATCTCCGTCTTCTACCTGATCAAGCCTTTCCTCCATCTGAGCGGTAAAATTAACGTCGATTATTTCCTTAAAATAATTTTTTAATATTTTGATTACAACGAATCCGAGCTCGGTAGGCTTAAACACTTTACCTTCTTTCGTAACATAGCCCCGCTGCTGAATCGTGCCGATAATCGGAGCATAAGTACTGGGCCTGCCTATCCCTTTCTCCTCTAATGTTTTCACAAGCATCGCCTCAGTAAAACGAGGAGGCGGTTGGGTAAAATGCTGCTTGGGTTCCGTCTTGATCAGTTTCAACCCCTGGCCTTCTTCGAGGGGCGGCAGGGGGCCTTCCTCCCTGTCGACCGAAATATCCTCTCCTTCTACATAGAGAGACATAAACCCCAAAAACTTGGTTGTAGAGCCGGTTGCCCGAAAAATATAATTCCCGCCTTTGATATCCACCTTTACAGTATCCAGCACGGCGGCAGCCATTTGACTTGCCGTGAAACGTTCCCAGATTATTTTATATAGTCTGTACTGGTCTTTCGTCAAGTACTGCTTGATTTTATCCGGTAAATTATTAACCGCTGCCGGTCTGATGGCTTCGTGAGCTTCCTGGGCATTCTTTTTCCCTTTAAAATACCTGATGGAGGGCGACAGGTAGCTTGCGCCATAATTTTTTTTAATTAAATCTCTGAGTTCCCTCAAAGCTTCATTGGAAACCCGAACAGCATCTGTTCTGATATAAGTTATTAAACCTTCGGGTTTTTTCTTTTCCAAAGGAATCCCCTCGTAGAGCTGCTGGGCAATGCGCATCGTTTTGAAGGAGGTAAATCCCAGTTTCCTGGCAGCCTCCTGCTGTAAGCTGCTTGTAGTAAAAGGGGGAGCAGGATACTTGTTTTTTTCTTTTTTAACAATGCTTAAAACCCGATAATCCTGTCCTTCCAATTCTTCTAAGATTTTATCTACATCTTGTTGGGTTTTAAGCTCGCTTTTATCTCCTTCTGGGCCTATAAATCTGGCTTCAAACATATTTTTCTTCAAATCAGGCGATAAGAAAAGGCTGATGCTCCAATATTCCGCCGGCTTGAATTGCTCAATCTCTTGTTCTCTATCCGTTATTAATTTTAAAGCTACTGATTGCACCCTGCCGGCACTAAGCCCTTTTCTTACATTCTTCCAAAGCAGCGGACTTATTTTATAGCCGACAAGCCTATCCAGTATTCTCCTGGCTTGCTGGGCATCCACCTTATTGGTATTGATTGCCCTAGGCTTTTGGAAAGCCTTCTTAACAGCTTCCTTTGTAATCTCATTAAACTCTACTCGGCAATTCTTTCCTTCCGGTATTTCTAAAACCCGGGCAAGATGCCAGCAGATAGCCTCGCCTTCCCTGTCAGGGTCAGCCGCCAGAAAAACTTCATCAGCATTCTTGCGGGCCGTTTTCAACTCGTTTAAGATCTCGCCTTTTCCTCTGATGGTGATGTACTTAGGCTGGAAATTATTCTCAATATCGATGCCAAACTGGCTTTTAGGCAAATCAATAACATGGCCCACCGAAGCTTTGACGGCAAAGTCTTTCCCCAGATATCTTTTTATCGTTTTTGCCTTAGTGGGAGATTCAACTATTACTAGCTTTTTTGTCATGGGACACCCCCGCAAACATTAATTACAGCCTATTATAACCTATTTCTCCAAGAATAAAAAAGCCTATTTAATCCTGATAAAAGTATTTCCCTGTCCCCTGGCGATGCGCCCTTTTAATTCTAGACGGGACAAGGAGGCCAGGCATTTTTCCACGGGGCACTCTGCTGCCGCGATAATATCCTCAAGGTACATAGGGCTAAAAGAGATTACGTCCAACAGTTTGTTTTCTTCGGACGAGATGTCTTTCTTCCTTGCTGTTACCGCCCCGCTTTTCGCCGTTGCCGTTTCTTGCAGCGACAAGGCTAACTCTTCCAAAACATCGTCAATATCGCTTAACAGCTTGGCTCCTTGCTTGATCAGCTTGTGGCAGCCCCTGCTCTGGAGGCTGTTAACGGGACCGGGAACCGCAAAAACTTCTCTTCCTTGCTCCAAGGCCAGGTCGGCCGTTATCAAAGCGCCGCTTTTTTCGGCGGCCTCCACGATAATGACACCAAGCGACATACCGCTTATTATCCTGTTCCTGAGAGGGAAATAATAAGGTTTTGGCTCCGTCCCGGGAGCATACTCGCTCAGGAGATAACCGCAGGCTTCTATCTCTCGCATCAAGTTTTTGTTTTCGGGAGGATAAAAATAGTCCAGACCGCAACCTAAAACTGCGGCCGTAGTTCCGCCGGCTTTGAGAGCCCCTTTGTGGGCCCAGGTATCTATTCCTCTGGCTAAACCGCTGACTACACCGATACCCAATGCTGCTATTTCCTGCCCCAGCCTGTAAGCCGTTTCCCGTCCGTACGCCGTCATTTTCCTGGAACCGACTACGGCAAGCCAAGCATTGTCGGCAAGACTCCCCTCGCCTTTGACATATAAAAGAAAAGGGGGATCGTATATATGCCGGAGCAACGGCGGATAAGAAAGATTTTCCCTTTCCAAGAGTTTGATATTTTGTTCATATATTCCGGCCAGCAAACGATCCGGATCCATTTGTCTCCTGAGGGCAAAAAAACAGGTGCTTAATTTATCGCTTAATATCCCAGCCTTCATAATATCTTTTTCCGATGCTTCCCAAATATTTTTAGGTTCCTTAAATATCTCCAGCAACTTTTGATATTTCCTGGGGCCGAAATTTTGGAGGCAACTCAAAGCTGCCAGGTATTTTAACTGCTCCGGAGCCAAGGCTCTCCACCCCTTTTTGCTCTTGCCGAAAATGAAAGCCGTTTTAATTTAGTCCCAGTTAATTTCCAACAACTTCTTTAACAATTTAACCCCGTTTTGCACATCGTTTATGTCAACCATTTCCGCCGGAGAATGAAGATAACGGCAGGGAATAGACAAAACGCCGGCAGGAACTCCCTCCCTGGAAAGATGGATGCTGCCCGCATCCGTGCCGCCTCTTGCCAGTATTTCCAACTGGTATGGAATACCGTTACTTTCAGCTGTTTGGATCATTTTCTCTTTTACCCGCGGGTGGCTCATAATCGAAGAATCTTTGATTTTTACGGCAGGCCCCTTGCCCAAATAAAGTGGAACATGTTTGATTTCAGGCGTATCCCCCGCCACCGTCACATCGACTGCCAGGCCATAATCGGGATTTAACCTGTAAGCCGCCGTGATAGCGCCTCTCAGCCCCAGCTCTTCCTGAACGGTAAAAACAAAATAGATTTCGTTATCCGTTTCAATTTCCTTAAGGGCTTCCAGCAAAATAGCACAGCCGACTCTATCATCCAGAGCTTTGCTAAGCAGCCTGTTGTTGACGACAGCAAAGCTGCCTTCATAAACGCCGAGCTCTCCGATAGAAATCTTTTCAACAGCTTCTTCCTTATTGGCCGCACCTATATCGAGATACAATTCCTTGTAGGTCAGTTTATTAAGATTTTCAATTTTCTCCACAGCCACGACGCCTGCAACTCCGCTTTGAAAAACAAATCTTTTTCCAAGGACCGAATAAGCTGAAACTCCTCCTACCGGCGCCAAACGCAGAAATCCGTGTTCATCAATATCCGTAACAATAACACCTACTTCGTCCATATGAGCCGCCACCATAATTTTTTTACCGCTGCCCCTCTTGACAAAAATTACGTTTCCTAGGGCATCTTCAATGATATTTTCCGCCGCAGGTAAGCTGTCCTTAATCAACTCTCTGACCCTATCCTCTCTTCCCGCGGGGCCATAAGCCTGGGAAAGGGATTTAATTAACTCCAACATAATTTACATTCCCCCTCTGCTATCGAAAATAATATTGCTTTCAAAAGTCGCAACAAATTTTCAACATCGGCTAATTTAATGACTGAAACTGGAGCATGCAGGTACCTGCACGGTATGGATAGAACGCAAGTTGGAACTCCCGTCCGAGCCAGGCTGATTCTGCCGGCATCGGTGCCCGAACCGGAAAAACGGCGTAATTGGTATGGAATATGGTTCTTTTCGGCCGCGGCCAGCACAAATTCATAAAACTGACGGTGAGATATAAAAGAAGCGTCCATAAAGGTAACAGCCGGGCCCTTGCCCAATTCCGTCACATGGTGGCGGCTGTCATTGTCAAGATAATCTGCGGCCATGGTAGTTTCTATCACTATGGACAAGTCGGGGTTAATCTTATAGGCGGCCACCCCCGCACCCCGCAAACCGATTTCTTCCTGCACCGTAAACGCGCCCCAAAGAGACAAGGGCAGCCTCTCCTTCAGCAATTCCGTTAATATATAGCAGCCGACTCGATTATCCAGTGCTTTTCCTTTAAAATTACCATCGCCAAAAAGGGAGGGCTCGGAAACAAAGGTAATATAATCTCCTACCTTAACATGCTTTTTGGCCTCTTCTCGGCCGGCTGCGCCGATATCTATGTAGAGCTGGTCAATTAACAAAGTCTTTTTTCTTTCTTCCATTTTTTGCAGATGAATCGCTTTGGCCCCGATAATACCTTTTACTTTATGCGGCCCTATCTCTACAACTTTTGAAGCCAATACCCTGTCGTCAATCGCCCCTACTTTGTGAAATTTTATAAAACCGTTTTCTTCGATATCCGCCACCATAAAGCCTACTTCATCCATATGGGCGCTCAGCATAATTACCGGCTTTTCTGCGGTTCCTTCTTTATACACGAGAAGGTTGCCTATAGTATCTATCTCCGTCTTGTCAGCATGGTCGGCTATTTCCTTTTGAATTAGTTCCCTGACCTCTCCTTCCCGGCCCGATACACCAAAGGCAGCAGATAATTCCGCTAGAAGCATTTTAATTCCTCCTTATCGGATAGAGCCAGTTCTTTCAGAAAATAAGCTAATAACCGACCTCCCCAGGTTATATCTTTTAAATCCAGCGTCTCCACGGAAGTATGCATGTAGCGCAGAGGAACAGAAACAAGCCCTGTTGCAATGCCATCCCGTGTGATCTGAATAGCCCTGGCATCCGTCCCCGTGGGTCCGGGGGCGGTGTCTTCCTGAAAAGGAATATCGTATTCCTCCGCCGTTTGTTTCAGCTTATTAAAAACAAAAGGATTGATGTTGGGTCCCCAGGTGATGACCGGACCTTTCCCCAATTCAGAAGTATCATGTTTAGTCGCTCCGGGAAAATCACCGTGGCATACGTCCACAGCAATACCGATATCCGGTACTATACCAAAAGTTGCTGTCGCCGCTCCTCTGACACCAACTTCTTCCTGGACCGTTGCTGCAAAAAACAAATCGCAGGGCAGTACCAAAGACTTAAGTTCGATTAAACAGGCTAAAACGAGAGCGATCCCTGCTCTATCGTCGAAAGCTTTTCCCGCAACCAATCCGCCGGTAAGTTCACAAAAATCCCTTTTGATGGTAACCATATCCCCTATCCTCAGTATGTTCAAGGCAGTTTCAGCGTCTAAGCCCGTATCAATAAAGAGGTCTTCTTCCAATGACACTCCTTTTACGATGTCCTCCCGCAGGGATAAGTGAGGCGCAAAAGCCATAAATACGCCGGGCACTTCCCGACGGCCGTAAATAACCGCCTCTTGATTAACCAAAGTACGCGGGTCAATACCGCCGATAGGGTTTACTTTTACAAAACCGTTCTTTAGGTCAGAAACAATAAATCCTATTTCATCCATATGCGCAGTAATCATGACTTTTAAGGGTATGTCTCTTTGCCCTTTTTTCAAGCAAATCATATTACCGAGCTTATCGGTACGAATCTCATCAACATAGGGTGAAAAAGTATCCCTGATAATGCGCGCTACCTTAGCTTCATAACCGGAAATTCCTGGGATAACGCTTATTTCCTTTAGAAATTCTTTAATTTGGCCCATTCTCATCCCACCCCTAAAATATATCGGCTCTTCCTAAATGTATATCTATTCTTCCCTTTCTACTTTTTTCCTCTTTATATATATGTATATCTTCTTAAAGCATTTCTCAAAGACAGTTTTTTAATCAAAAAACCCCTTTAAAAAAGGGGTTAATTATCTGCGGCCTCAGTCATATGTTTTAAAAGCCTATAAATATCAACCGTCTCATTAATGCTTAAAGAACCGGTGCCGCAACTAGGAGTCAGCAGCCACTGTTTTTCCAGCAGGTTTTGCGGGACACCCCTTTGGACTAACAGCCGCACCCGTTCATAAAATAAATCCCAAAGCCCTTCCATGCTCTCCCGGCCTCCTTGGGTGGGGATAAGTCCCCAGGACAAAGTGCCGCCTCTTCCCAGAAAAGCAGTTAACTGTTCCGTACATAGCAGCAGGGAAGGGAAATATCCATAAGCATCAAAGCTGATAATATCTGGTGCGGCAGCAAAGACAAGGGACCAATCAATGCCGGCACAGGCATGCACCCCTGCCAATCCCCCCGCTGCTTTAATTGTCTTAATGATTAAGGCCAGCGACTCGGTGATCTGTGTCCCGGACAGACCGACGGTCGTCGACTGGCCGTAACTCACTATGGCAGGGTCATCTATGTATATAATGACCGGAAAACCATATTTCTTCAATATTTCGTGCTGCCATAAAGCCTGGCAGGCAAGTTGGGCTGTAATAATATTTCTCAATTCATCTTCATAAAAACAAGGCAGCCCATGCTGGTCAAAAACTTGCAGCCCTAAAGATACCGGACCGCAAACCTGTCCTTTAAGGAACCTGACTCCTTTCAGATCCCTTTGGTTCAAGCTCTCCAGAAAAGCGTAAAACCCCGTTGCCGCATCCTCCGGGAAGGAAAAGTCATTTATAACTGCAGCATCCCTGTCTGCTTCCAAGCTGAGAACCTTTTCATAAAACTTAAAAACGCTGCTTTCCCACTGAGCAGAATCGGCGATAAAGACATACTTATCCTTTACTATCTGCACTAAACCGCCCTTAAGGAGCGGGCTTATAAATTGGTTCAAGATGTTTTCTTTGGCGCTCAATGCCGGCAGCTGCGGCCAATGGGGCACTTCAGGCAAATTGGCAAAAATTAAATCAAGAGCGCTTGCACTATCTTTGAAAGGAAGGCTGCCAATACCGGTAGCCACTTTCCAGGGTTTATGCATGGGGAACACCTCCTTCATCTAATTGGCGGAAAAACCGGCCAAGTTCTTAAGGTCTTCCTTAATGCCGGCAAAATCTTTTTCCGCCTTACAAAGCAATCCGTATTCAACACTGTCAACCAGGGAGATCCAACTGGCTTCAATGATGTTAGTCGATACGCCGATAGTGCTCCAGCTTTCTTCACCGTCCCGCGTCTCTATTAAAACTCTGACCTTTGCTCCAGTTCCATCCTTGCCGTCCAGCACCCTGACCTTGAAGTCTACCAGTTTAATCTTTTTGAGGATTGGATAAACCTGCTCCAGCGCCTTGCGCAAGGCATGGTCCAGAGCATTGACGGGACCGTTTCCCTCGGCTGCCGTTAAATAAGTTTTCCCTTTGACCACAGTTTTCAATGTGGCTTCCGTAATTACTTCTCCCGCGCCCCGTTTTTCGGTTATTACCCTGAAACCTTCCAGTTTAAATAAAGGTTTGTATGGCCTTACTGCCTTCCAAAGCAACAATTCAAAAGATGCTTCCGCTCCTTCAAACTGATAGCCCTCATGTTCCATCCTTTTTAACATTTCCAGAATTGTTTTAGTTTCCGGTATTTTTTTACTGAGAAGTATGTTGTTTTCCCTGGCTTTGTACAATATATTACTTCTACCGGCCAATTCGGATATGAGAATCCTCCGTTTATTCCCTACCAAATCAGGGTCAATGTGTTCGTAGGTTAGAGACTTTTTCAAAACGGCATCCACATGGATCCCGCCCTTGTGGGCAAAAGCTTTTTTACCGACATAAGGCAGATTGTCCGGATGTAAAAGGTTAGCCGTTTCAGACACAAAACGAGATAAGGTCGCCAGGTTCGGGAGCATGCCTTCCTTCAGGCAGTCCATACCAAGTTTTAATTTCAGGTTTGGGATTATCGTACACAGGTTGGCATTGCCGCACCGCTCGCCGTATCCGTTAATAGTCCCCTGAATGTGACGGCATCCCTCTTCGACGGCTATGAGGGAATTGGCCACGGCGACACCGCTGTCATCGTGGGCGTGCAAACCCAGAGGAGTACCGATTTTCGTTCTAACTAAAGCAATGATCTGCTGGAGTTCAAAGGGAAGCACGCCGCCGTTGGTGTCGCAAAGCACTATTTTATCGGCTCCGCCCCTTTGGGCTGCCAGCAGTGTTTCCATTGCATAAACAGGGTTGCTGCGGTAGCCGTCAAAAAAATGCTCCGCATCATAAATAACTTCTTTTTGATGCTCTTTCAAAAAAGCGACACTTTCCTCTATCATGGCCAGATTTTCTGCCAGTGTCGTATGCAAAGCATCAAAAACATGCATATCCCATGTTTTACCAAATATCGTAATCGCTCGCGTCCCGGCAGCTAAAAGATGTTTAAGGTTAATATCGTCAGCAACAGGAACGTCAGGTTTCCTCGTTGAACCAAAAGCCACCAGCGTACTATTACTGAAAACCAGTTCCTTTGCCTTCAGGAAAAATTCTATATCCTTTGGATTGGAGCCTGGCCAGCCGCCTTCTATGTAATCAATGCCAAATTCATCAAGTTTTTCGGCAATTTTCAATTTATCATGAACAGAAAAAGAGATTCCTTCCGCTTGACTGCCGTCTCTTAAGGTCGTATCATAAATTTCTATTCTCGCCATGCAATTATCCTCCGGTTCCTTGGATGGAATTAATTAGGGTTATTATACTACAGGGCCGATAATGTGTCTATAAAACAAATCTACTCTTTACCACAGCCATTTTGGGGCTAGGGCAAAGAGTACAGAAACAAAACCTTAGGAAAAACAACAAAGTTTTATCGAGAAATTTATTTAAGCTCCCGAGGCAATAAAAATCGCAAATCTTTTGTGTTCTGCCCTGTTTGAATCGCCGCTAATCTCGCTTCCGATAAATAAATAAGCTCTTCTTTGGTAACTATTATTACGCCGGCCTTTAAAAGAAAATCCAGCGCCTGTAACCGGTTGTCCCGGGCTTTCACCATCTTTATAAGTAAAGATGGTGTTTTAATCCCCAAATCCTCCCTGGAGACGGCTTGTTCGGGCGACAGGGCATTCTTCTCCCTCAGCTTCTTAATAATATTTTTATTCGTCCGGCGAAGTAATAGTACGGAGCCATAAGACCTTAAAGACAACAACACAAAAATAGACACCAATAATAGCAGGCTACTCTTTAAATCCACAGTAGTGACACTCCTTTATGGTCAGGTAGCATAATCCTCCAAATCCCGGTTTGTCTCGCCTAAAGCATGTTTAATCCCTTGATACTCATTACTTAATAACATATTATAAAGCTTTTACCTGTTTGAAGCAAATAATACTCTTCTTGGCAATACTTCCACTTCCCAGGGCAGCGGCGGTCCCGGCTCGCCGTCGATATCCGTCTCGATAA
>CAZYHL010000038.1:0-11450 GCA_964646795.1 uncultured Syntrophomonadaceae bacterium | reverse complement strand
AACTGAGGCTTCATACCATTATTGAATACAGGTATAAGTTTATTAACGGTTATTTAATGACTCTAGTCATTACTTTTTTTGCTTTGATTCTCAGTATATTGATCGGCGCTTTTTTTGCTTTTGCCGGCAAATCAAAATTTTTACCTCTATATTATCTTAGCAAGGCTTATGTTGAAATAATCAGGGGGACGCCTTTACTTGTGCAGATATTCGTTTTCTTCTATATCATTGCTACCGCAGTCAAATTAAGTAACAGATATGTTTTGGGCGTCATAATCCTTTCCATTTTTTCCGGCGCTTATATATGTGAAATTATCAGAGCCGGTATTGAGAGCATCGATAAAACACAAATTGAGACCACGCGCTCCCTGGGGTTTACTTCCTGGCAAAAATACCGGTTTATTATTATTCCGCAAATTATCAAAAGAATTTTACCGCCCCTTGCGGGCCAGTGCGCTTCCTTGATCAAAGATTCTTCCTTATTATCCGTTATCGCAGTATCGGAGCTAACCATGAACGTTCAAGAGGTTGATTCTATTAATTTTGCTACCTTCGAAAACTATATCCTCCTGGCAATCTTGTACCTGACATTGACCCTGCCTATATCATACCTTGCGCGAAAATATGAACAGAGGTTTACTTATGAAGCTTAGAGTTAAAAATTTGACTAAATCCTTTGACCGGAAAAAGGTACTAAACAACATCAATATTGAACTGTCAGAATTTCATTCTCTGGCTGTAATTGGGCCTTCGGGCGGCGGTAAATCTACTTTCTTAAGGATAATTGCAGGCCTTTATAAGCCGGACAGCGGCGACGTCTCAATAAATGACGAAATAATTGATTATAACGAAAAATCCTTAACGGAATACAGGAAAACAATAGGTGTTGTTTTCCAGTCATATAATCTCTTTCCACACTTGACAGCTTTGGATAATATCGTTCTCCCCTTGACAGTAGTGCATAAAATTGAACGGCACGAAGCCGTTAAAATTGCTCTGGATTTATTTGACAGATTTCAGCTTACCGAACATTCCCACAAAAAACCTATTCAGCTTTCGGGAGGCCAGCAGCAAAGAGTAGCCATAGCCAGGGCATTGTCCATCAAATCCCGCTTTTTACTTCTGGATGAACCTACTTCCGCCCTTGATCCGGAGTTAACCAGTGAAGTATTGGAAATGATTAAAGAACTGAATGAACAAAAAAAAGAATTGATACTGGTAACCCACGAAATGGGATTTGCGCGGCAGTCTTGTGATTATGTGCTTTTTATTGCAGATGGAATATTGTTAGAACACGGTAGCAGCAAAACAATGTTTTCGAATCCAAAGACTCCCGAACTTAAAAATTTCCTCGCAAAAATTCTGGAATGGAGATAGAATATTAAATATTAAACAGGAGTTGAATAGCATGCAAAAAAAATTATCGCCTTGTCCTATAGAAACCACTTTACAGCTAATTGGACATAAGTGGAAAGTGCTGATAATAAGAGAGTTGTTAAACGGGACAAAAAGATTCGGCGAATTGAGGAAAGCGATTCCCCTCATCAGCCCTAAAGTCCTTACCCAACAGCTCCGATCTATGGAAGAAGACAATCTTATTCTCAGAAAGATATACCCGGAAGTCCCTCCTAAAGTCGAATACAGCCTTACGGAGACTGGTTCAAGCTTGAAGGTGATTATGGATGCCATGCTAAAATGGGGACTTGACTACCAAAGCAAACAAAGAAACAAGCAGGGGTGAGAAGGGCATGATAACCAAGCTGAGGGAGGGGGACAGGGAAAGAATCCTGAACTACCTGTCCAAGGAATCGTCTTTGTCTTTATTCCTTATAGCTGATATTGAAAGCTACGGGTTCGATTCTGAACAATTCGAAGTCTGGGCGATAAGGGACGAAGGCACGGGCAGTATCGAAGGAGCATTCTGTCGTTATTATTCTAATCTCGTTGTTTACTCAGTCAAAAAGACCATTTCAGCCGCTGAAATCTGCAAATTTCTTGCAGTTAACAATCTGGAATTCAAAACAATACTTGGTAAAGATGCTTTAATCAAGTGCTTTTATCCCTACATCAGTTTCCGAGCAAAACACCAGCTGTATTTTGCCGCATTAACCAAAAATAAATTCAAACCTTTGGATAGTGAATCAGTAAAAATAGAAGCGGCCGGAGAGGAAGATGCTCTGCAAATACATGAATTGCGAAATACTATTGAAGAATTTAAAGGTTTAATGCTGCCATTGAAGCAGCTGCAAGATTTTATCAAGACAGGGAAGGGCAGGGTATATTTTATTAGAGAGAGAGGGGAAATCGTATCTTCAGCCGCTTCTACAGCAGAAACAGCTTGTTTTGCCCAGATCGGCGCTGTTTGTACAAAAAGGGAAGCGAGAAGGAAAGGTTATGCTTCGCTTTTAGTCTCAAAGTTATCGGGGGATTTACTGGCAGAAGGCAAAACATGCTGCCTAGGCTATGAAAATCCGGCGGCCGGCAGAATCTATGCCAGGCTAGGTTATAAAAAGGCCGGCAAGATGATCATCGGCTTAAAGTAAAATGAATGAGGAGGGAAAATAATGAATCTTATAGAAGGTATTTTGGGTATGCAGACAACTCATGGGAATTTTGCGGAGCAGACAGTATCCCATGCACAGTTAAAGACCATTATTGAAGCTACCGTACGGGCGCCGAATGCATCCAACCGCCAGTCTTATTCGATTATTGCCGTTACAAATAAGGATAAAATCAAACGCAACATTGGGTTTAATGCGCCACTGGCTTTAATTTTCTGCGTTGATTATACCCGTGTCATCGATACAGCTCGTTCTCTGGACGAAAAATTTGAGGTTAACGGCATCCTTTCCTTCACACATGGTGCCGTAGACGCTTGTTTAGCCGCCCAGAATGCCGCGCTGGCGGCATCTTCCCTCGGCTTGGGTCAAATGTTTACTAACGGCCTTCACCGCCGGCCTCTGGAGGAATTATTCCAGGCCTTCAATATTCCCGAAAAATACTGTTTCCCGCTGATTGCCCTCTTAATCGGCTACCCGGGCAGGGAGCACAGCAAGAAAAAAGGCCGCCTCAAAGATCTGGGCATTGTGCACCATGAGGCACATAACCGCCTGGACGAGAAGCAGCTGGCCGAACTGGTAGCCTATATCGACAATCCTGCCAATAATATGGCGGTAGCTGTAAATGTGCCGCCAAATATTGATTCTTACCTGCGCTGGTACTTCCGCAACTGGCCTAACAAATCAAGCCGGGAAAAACAGGAGGAATTTATGGAGAGGTTGAAGAAATCCGGCTTCGCTTTATAAATAATTACTTATTGTGCTTTTGCTTTGCATAACGCATAGCCTGTTTCATTTCATTCTTGCCGCCAAACATGTTTTTGATTTTTTTCTCTTCCAGGCGGCGGGAATCAAGGCCGCTATAGCTGATTTCCTTTTGTAATTTCAAATAGTTTTCTAAACGTTTTACTTCTAGCATCCCGGCATTGATAGCAGCCACCACGGCGCAGCCCGGTTCGGAAACATGGGAACAATCAGCAAACTTGCAGTGCAAGGCAAGCTCTTCAATATCTGTAAAGGATTTTTCCAGGTTTCCTTCACTTAAACCCAGCTCCCGCATACCGGGGGTGTCTATCACAAGGCCTCCGCCGGGAAGCAAGAGAAGCTGACGGTGCGTTGTAGTGTGCCTGCCTTTTTCGTCTCCGCGTACATCTCTCACAGCCATAATATCCCGTCCCATAAGGCTATTAATCAAAGTCGATTTTCCCACGCCGGAGGAGCCGATAAAAGCAATCGTTTTGCCGGCGGCAATATAGGGGAGGATACCTTCCATTCGCTGTTCTTGTTTGACGGAGCACACCACGACATCTGCTCCCATACTAACCGGATATATCTCCTTTAGTTTTGCAGCCAGGTCGCTGCACAAGTCGGCTTTTGTCAGCACGACGACCGGGATTGCCTTGCTTTCCCAGGCTATTGCCAGGTAACGTTCCAGGCGACGTATATTAAAATCAGCGTTCAAGGCCATGCAAACAAAAATTATATCAATATTAGCAGCTATAATTTGGATGTTTCGCCCTGTTCCCGCCGCCTTGCGAATAATAACGCTTTTGCGCCGCAAGAGGCGGCGGATGACGGCATTGCCGGCACTGTCATCCTGCCTGTCAACCATAACCCAATCCCCGACTGCCGGATAATCCGTGTTACTTATAGCATTAAAGGCAGCTTTCCCGGATATTTTAGCTTTCATTTCACCCTTTGCACCGATAACTTTATATAATTCCCGATGCTGTTCCGCTACTCTGGCTATAAAGAGATTATCGAACCGAGAGGCTTCTTGTTCAAAATAAGGAGTTAAGCCAAATTTTCTTAAATCAATAGAATTCATCTTTTCCTCCAAAATTTATTTGCTATTTTTGCACCCAAACAGTTAGTATTATAACATTAATTGAGCTTCATAGGATTCCTTGAATTGCTGGTTAATGATATCTGCCAGAGCATCGGGGGCAATATCTTTTTTGTTTTTTATCCATTCGGTAAGAATGCTGATGCTAATGGCTGTTCTTACTTCAATAAAATAATTCAGATGTCTTTTAATAGCTCCTTCTCTGCTGGAAATGACGCCTGAAAAGGTCAAAATCGAATGCCTCAGCGCTTCCCTGATCATATCTTCCTTGCCGGCTTGGATTAATAGTTCGATGATATGGGAATGAACGTACCAATACCTGAGAAACGGCTTGAGATGAAAGCTTGAATCGCTGGAATGCGGCAGTTGGTAGTATTCTGCAAAAAAAAGCGCAAGCCCTGCAAACTTTGCGTCGCATTTCAGCCGCAGCACATCATCTATAGTGTCGAAATGACGGTAGAAGGTAGCTCTGCCGACCTTTGCCCTGTTCACAATCTCCGTTATGGTGATATCTTCATATTTCTTTTCATGCATCAGCAGTTCCAGCGCTTCATAAATCCAGCGGCTTGATTGCAGTGAACGCTTGTCATTTTTTATATGATACATTTGCATACCTCCTGTGCTATTTAGCTTAACCATATTGACCTTCAGACTTCTTTATTTTATATTAGGATTAGTTGCGAGTCAAATGTATATTATCTATGATTTATAGGCACCATTGTATCTTAATTACTGCAAGGATTTCCTTATTCATTTGATTAAATGGCTTAAAATAAGAAAATATGCAAGAGATAGACCGACCAGCGGAGCGCAGACGAAAATATAGCTGTTACGGGTATTTAGTGGCATCAAAAAAGTGCTTGGCAAAAGAGTATTTTTAAAAGATTGTCGGAAGGTGATGGCATATGATATTGAAATTTATTGAACAAATGATTGCCAGGAGAATGAAAAAAAGCAAACTTGTTTTGGATGACGGCCTGCATGCCGTGCTGATTGGAACGGGTTCACCCCTTGCCGATATTAACAGGTCCGGACCGGCCGTAGCGATAATAGCGGGGAAAAAATTATTTCTCGTCGATGCGGGAGACGGCAGCGCCAGGAACCTGCAAGCAGCAGGCTTGAACATTGGCAAGCTGGAGAAGGTTTTTTTAACTCATTTTCATTCGGATCATATCGGCGGTTTAGGTGATATTATGATGCTTAGGTGGGCGGCAGGAGGGAGGAAGGAACCTCTGCCCATATACGGGCCACCAGGTGCCGCTGTAGTTGTCTCCGGTTTCAATGATGCATACAGGCAGGATAAAGCATACCGTATTGCCCACCACGGTACGGCCACATTGCCTCAGGAAGGCGCCGGAGGTGTTCCCGTTGAATTTGACCTGGGGACAGATCCTCTCGCTGCTAAGAATATTTATACGGATGAGGATGTTCAAATTACTGCTTTTAACGTCAATCATGCGCCTGTTTACCCCGCTGTCGGTTACAGGTTCGACTACAAAGGTAAAGGAATAGTCATCAGCGGCGATACCGGCTCCACGGATAACTTGGCTAAGCAAGCCAAGGCTGCGGATATCTTGATTTGTGATGCTTTATGCCCTGAACTGCTGGACATTGTCAACAGGCATGCAGACTTAGCCCAATCCGTTACAGCCAAGAAGATCACTGCTGACATTAAATCTTTCCACCTCACACCGGAGGAAGCAGCCCGTATAGCCGAGAAGGCAAAGGTTTCCAGCTTATTCCTGACACATATTGTGCCTCCTTTGCCGGCGCGCTTGCTTAAAAAAATCTTTTTAGGAAAGGCAAATAAATACTATTCAAAAAATATTTATCTCGGGCGGGACGGTATGTTAATAAGTCTTACTTCGGCGTACAAAAATATAAGCGTTAAATATTTGTTTAAGTAAAAACTTTAGCCTGGCAAAATCCCATATTAAGATAAGATGCGGCAATATTAAAAGACAGGAGCAAGTAATAACGCAGCAAAAAAGGAATATATGGATTTAGAGTTGTATATTAGATATCTAAATGTTAGTATCTTAAAGAGATATAGAGGGGGATGTCCAGGTTGTTGGGAGAAGGAGAAAGGGAACTATCTACCAAAGATCCTAATTAACTTGACTTTGACGCATTTGCTCATATATTATAAGCTTGAATAATTGCTGCTCCTGCCTGATGAATTAAGGAACGGGAGTAGTTAATAACTCACCAGAAAGGATGAAGCGAATGGATGCTTTAGAAGCTATTGCCGCAAGAAAAAGTGTGCGAGCATATCTGGAAAAACCTGTGGAAGCACAAAAAATAGCAGCTCTCGTCGCCGCAGGGAAGAATGCGCCAAAATCCGGAGAATTTCACATGACAGTGATAGAAAACAAAGAATTACTGCAAGACATTAACGGCAAGGCCTTAAATGCCATGAAGAATTCGGGTAACCAGTTTTCAATGAGCCGAGCGGCCCTGGACGGTTATCAGCCTCTCTACGGCGCTCCTCTTCTTATTGTCCTGTCCGCTCCCGAAGAGAGCCGCTACGCCATGGCTTGCTGCTCTTGTGCCGCCGCAAACATCACGATTGCTGCCGCCGCTCTGGAACTAGGATCCTGTTACTTGGTTAGTCCACTGACTGTTTTAAATCAAGGGAAAGAGTATCTGCAAAAATTCGGATTACCTGCAAACTGGAAAGCTATTTGCTGTGTTATTGCCGGTTATCCGGGGGGAGATGCTTTCTCAATGCCGAAGAAGGAAAAAGATAACGTTACTTATATTAAATAATTATCGAAGGAAACATCCTTTACTAAATATTTGCTTTTTGCAGCCTGGATATCAACGGTATCTTTGTTGTCTGCCGCACTGAAACGAGAAGAGCGATGTTATGAACAACCGGCAAAGGATTAACGAAATAATTGAGCTATTTGCACGGCATTATCCTGTAATTGGTACGGCCTTGCACTATCAAAACCCTTTCCAGCTCCTTGTAGCCGTTATGTTGTCGGCCCAATCCACTGATAAACAGGTGAACAAAGTTACAGAAACCCTTTTTAAGAAGTATAGAAATCCGGAAGATTTTGCTGCTTTGACTCCAGCAATTTTGGCTGAAGCGATAAAAGGCTGCGGGCTTTACCGTACGAAGAGCAAACATATAATCGAGACCAGCAAATTAATTGTTGCGAAGCATAACGGGAAAGTACCCGATAATATGACTGAGTTACTACGCTTGCCGGGTGTCGGCAGGAAAACAGCCAATGTGATCTTAAGCACTGCCTTTGGGAAACAAGCCATAGCCGTTGATACTCATGTATTCAGGGTAGCCGCCAGGCTCGGCCTTGCCAGGGGCAAAAATCCGGCCGAAACAGAATTACTGCTTAAAAAAGCGATACCCGCCTGCTTCTGGAGCCCCATGCACCACTGGCTCATTTATCTGGGGCGAAGTTACTGCAAGGCCAGGAAGCCGCAATGCAGCCATTGCATTATGGTATCTCATTGCCCCGGCAAAGAATCATTCACCTCATCATTGGAAAAGAGGGTACCCTATGACGGGAACAATAGTTAACACCTTAGTAATCATCACAGGTACTATTATCGGCATCCTGTTCAGAAAAGGATTGCCTGAGAGAGTCAAAGACACGGTATTTTCCGCTTTAGGTTTAGGCGTCTTATTAATCGGGTTTAAAATGGCCTTTCAAACAGAAAATATGTTGATAGTGCTGGGAAGTCTCGTCCTTGGCGGAGCTGTCGGCGAAACAATAAATATCGAATACTACCTGGATATGTTCGGTAACTATATTCAAAAGCGTGTCGGGGATGACAGCCCTGTTGCCAAAGCCTTCGTTACTTCAAGCCTCATATTTTGTGTTGGCGCCATGTCTGTCATGGGCGCCTTGGAAAGCGGTTTAACAGGAATTCACTCAACTCTTTATGCAAAATCAATCTTGGACGGAGTTACTTCCATAATCCTTGCTTCAACATTAGGCATAGGTGTATTATTCTCCGCTATACCCGTGTTTTTCTACCAGGGCACGATAACCCTCGCTGCTTCTTCGGTGCAAAATTTGCTTACAAGCAGCGTCATCGCAGAAATGACCGGGGCAGGAGGGCTGTTAATAATCGGCATAGGCCTGAATATGCTGGACATAGTCAAGATTAAGGTCGGCAACCTGCTGCCGTCAGTCTTTGTGGCCATGCTTCTAACCTTAATCGTTGATCTAATCTAAGCTGTAATGCCTTACTATGTTTTATGACTGAAGATAGCTGACGACGAGGTCGCCGACCTCGCTGGTGCTATAACCCATTTTTCCGGCAGCCATGCTTTGCAGATGTTTTTGGCACACTTGAGTAACCGCTTTTTCTATAGCGGCGGCGGCTTCTTTTTGCCCCAGGTGGTCTAACAACATTGCTGCGGCATTTATGGTGGCCAGAGGATTAATAACATTTTTGCCGGCATATTTGGGGGACGAACCGCCAATAGGTTCAAACATGGATACGCCTTCGGGATTAATGTTAGCTCCTGCGGCGATTCCCATTCCGCCCTGGATCATGGCGCCCAGATCCGTAATAATATCGCCGAACATGTTGTCTGTTACAATAACATCAAACCATTCGGGGTTCTTAATCATCCACATGCAAATCGCATCGACGTGAGCGTAATCCCTGTTAATTTCCGGGTAGTCTTTTTCCCCTATTTCATTAAAAGCCCGCTCCCAGAGGTCAAAAGCATAGGTAAGGACATTGGTTTTCCCGCATAACGTCAACTTGCGGTTCTTATTCCTGGCTTTGCAGTAATCAAAAGCATACCTCAAACACCGTTCCACACCTTTGCGCGTATTGATGGATTCCTGGATTGCTACTTCATCAGGTGTATTTTTTTTAAGGATGCCGCCGGCACCGGCATAGAGGCCTTCGGTGTTTTCCCTTACGACGATAAAATCTATATCTGCCGCTGTTTTATCTTTAACCGGCGTATAAACACAAGGATAAAGTTTGATAGGCCTTAAATTGATATACATATCAAGATCAAACCGGAGTTTTAACAAGATGTCTTTTTCCAAGATCCCCGGCTGTACCCGGGGATGACCTATTGCTCCCAGCAGGATTGCATCATACTGCTTTAACTCTGTTAAAACGCTGTCCGGCAATGTTTCGCCGGTGCGCAAGTACCTTTCGCCGCCTAAATCATAGTTATGAAAATCCAGCTTTAACGCATACTTTTCTCCTGTTGCTTCAAGAACTTTTAAACCTTCCCTAACCATCTCGGGACCCGTGCCGTCCCCCGGTATAACCGCTATATTAGATACCAAAAAAGTAACCTCCTTTAGAGTAATATACTTGTTCTATTTTAATCTATTATTGCTTTTTTGTATAGGACATGCTTTCGTTTGTTACCGGCCTGGTGCAGTTGGTCATCATTTTTTCGGCTAACGCCGCAATATAATCCGGTGTTTCTTCCATACCGTTGTCAAACCAGCGGCGCAGCAGGGCAACACAGCCATAGGCGATAAAAGTAAAGTAATACTCATAATGACGCTCATTTCCGCTGGGAAAAAGCGCTTGCCATTCCTGCTTATTTTGGGGGCGGCACATTTCAATGACATCAGATAGAAAAGTAGTCTCTTTCGTGCGCAAGATTGCGATGAATAACTCGGAATTCGCCGCTATGTACCTGAAGGCTTCCAGCAAAACAGGCAGCAAGGGAACCTGCGCTTCCTTGCGGTGCTTGGCGATTATTTCAATAAATTCGGCTAAAATAGCTTTTTCCGTTTGCTCGAACAAATCGTATACGTCCTTATAATGCAGATAGAAGGTGCCGCGGTTTATATCCGCAAGCTCCGCCAGCTCGCTTACCGTAATATCTTTTAAGTCTTTTTTCATTAGTAACTGCGTTAATATGCGCCTGATTTGCGCCTTGGTTTTGCGTACACGCCGGTCATTTTTTGAATCATACATAATTATTACGCCTCCTTATTGAATAAAAGTCTTTCTTATTGTTATATAATCGACAAACTGTTCTAAATTGTGTATTGTAGATTCCTGCTAAATTTAATATAATTAGATTTATTATATTAAACACTTGGTTTAAATTCAACATAGTGCTTAATTAGAGGGGTGTAAAAAACTGCATAAAATAGCAACCAAAATATTAGAGCATAGAAAGTGGGTTCTAATCCTTTTTTCAATTGCCGCTGTAATCAGTATTTTTCTCATGCTGCTGGTTAACGTAAATTACCGTCTCTCGGATTACCTTCCCGAAACAGCTCCTTCTACCCAGGCATTACGGCTTCTACAGGAAAATTTTGAGGATAACATGCCTAATCTTGCTGTTTATGTAGAGGATATCGGTATCTCGGAGGCCTTAGCCTTAAAACAGCAGCTTTCAAGGAGTCCGGGCGTAAAAAGCGTCTATTGGCTGGATGATGTTATTGACGTCTATAAACCGCTGGCGATGGAGGACCCTGCGGCTGTTGCCTCCTGGTATAAAGGCGGTACGGCCTTGTTCTCCTTATCAATAAGCGAAGACCGCGTGACAGAAAATATCAATGCATTAAAAACAATAATAGGCGATCGCGGCCTGATAAGCGGTCAAGCTCTTAACCAGGCAATTGCGCAAAACTCCACTTCAGAAGAAATTCCGAAAATAATCATGTTCGTTGTGCCTCTGGCTTTGTTTATCCTGTTGCTTTCGACGGGCTCATGGTTTGAACCCGTGCTTTTTATGATAACCATTGGTGCGGCAATTTTAATTAATGAGGGTTCTAATGCCTTTATCGGTGAGGTATCCTTTATAACCAAATCGACCAGCGCTATTTTACTACTGGCTGTTTCCATGGATTATGCGGTTTTCTTACTGCATCGTTTCACCCGTTTCCGCCAAGAAGGGCTGGCTGTGCAAAAAGCGATGTCAAAGGCCATGGTGGTGTCATTTCCTTCAATTGCCGCCAGTGCCGTAACAACAATCATCGGCTTTTTGGTTTTAGCGTTGATGAGGTTTAGAATCGGCCCCGATATGGGCATCGTGCTGGCCAAGGGCATAGCCGCCAGTTTTATCAGCGTTATGA
>CAZYHL010000037.1:1035-11497 GCA_964646795.1 uncultured Syntrophomonadaceae bacterium | reverse complement strand
TGACTAAAAAGCAGCCTCTTTCAGTGGTATCCCTTGGTGCCAGTGAAACCTTCGTCTTGGCCCAATATAACCTGCTCTCCTATAACGAGTTTATGAACCATGCAGAAATACGTGTCGCCGGCAAAGGAGCGAAAAGAGGGCAGCAGCATCGAGGCATCAGGTTTCCCAATCTAGACGCCCGGGATGCCCTGGCAAAGGCGCTGAAGCACGCTGATGTTATCGGTTACAATACGTTGCTCAAAGACGTAAATTCCGGCCTCCTGACCGAAAAAGCCTTTGATTATTATCACCTGTGGCCTAAATATACCTTTGAGTCCTATATCCGCCGGGTAATCATGTTTTCCCAGGCTCCTAAATTTGCAGAGATGCTGAAGAGAAGAAAGATATTATTAGTAGCCGGCTATGCCGATGAAGTCTGGACGGCTCTGGAAAATAAGTGGCAAAAACAACTTGGTTTTACCGTGGCAGGAGCGGTAAGCATCCATGAATATGAAGAACTTCCGGAAACAATTAATCTAATTAGAAGGCTTGATTTTGACCTGGCACTAGTTGCCGCAGGTCTTAATGCCATCATTATTAGCGTCTATATTGCTAAAAGGATGGGTAAAGTTGCTTTTGACCTTGGCCAAGGTATGGAAAGCTTAATCACCGGAAAAATCCAGGACGAAAATGGTTTTCTGGAAAAAACCGTCGGCATTAACACGCTGATGAGAATGTAAGGAGGTATAGACATCAGACCACAGGTTTCGGTGCTAATCCCTAGTTTTAACCCGGGAATATACCTGGTCGATGCTCTAAGAAGTGTTTTTGCTCAAACGTATCCGGATTGGCAGATTATTTTGGTTGACGATGCCTCAACCGACAACAGCCTGAACCAGGTTAGCCGTTATTTGCTTAGTCCGCGGGTAACGCTGATCCGGAATAAAAAAAATATCGGCCAGTCCCGATCCTTAAATAAAGCCTTGGCCTTTGTCGATACTCCTTATGTTGTACAGCTGGATAGTGACGACTGGTTTAACCCTAATACTATCGGTACTCTGCTCAAATATGCGGCAAGGCTTTCCTTGCATACTGCCGTAATCAGCGGGTATATCAATGTAGTCATTGAATACGACAGCGGTAACATAAGGAACTCTTTTATTTTAAAAAACCGTGCCTGTAAAGACAGGTATGAATTCTTACTGTCCAATACCTCTCTGTGTCCCCGTTTTTACAGAACCCGTTCTTTAAAAAGAATAGGAGGATGGCCCCTTGATGACCCTTTTGCGGGGCGGTATATGGAAGACAGAATTTTGTTTCGCCTCCTTGAATATTACAATTTTTATTGTATAGAACAAGTATTGTATAATCACAGAAGGCACAGTTTTAATCAAACAAAAAAGGTGGAGATATATAACGTGATAAAAGAATGGGCTGTGCGGGATGCCTTGAAACGCTGGGGTGATAAATACGAACCCTTTTTCAGCGAGGGGGACGGCGGCAGGAAAAGGTTAATTGGGCTTTTGCCGAAATGAAAACTTTCAGGGATTTCTTGCATATCCTTTGACCTCCTGTTATACTTTGAATATTGTATGGAGGGATACTTAATGAACGCAAACCCGCCGGTACGGCAAATAAGAAATGTAGCAATTATTGCCCATGTTGACCACGGCAAGACTACCCTGGTGGATTGTCTCCTGCGCCAAAGCGGCGCTTTCCGGGATAATGCTCTCATGCCGGAGCGTGTAATGGATTCCATCGATCTCGAAAGAGAAAGGGGCATTACTATCCTGGCTAAGAACACAGCCGTATTTTACCAGGACATCAAAATAAACATCGTTGATACTCCCGGACACGCCGACTTCGGGGGCGAAGTCGAGCGTGCTCTCAGTATGGTCAGCGGTGTTCTTTTATTGGTGGATTCTCTGGAAGGTCCAATGCCCCAGACCAAATTTGTTTTAGGAAAAGCACTCCAGGCCGGCCTGCAAACCATAGTGGTTATCAATAAAAGTGACAAGCCCGATGCCCGTCCTCAAGAAGTCCTGGATGAAATAATAGAATTATTTTTTGAACTAGGAGCCACTGACGCTCAGCTGGATTTTCCTGTTATTTATACTTCGGCAAAAGAGGGCTGGGCCGTTAAGCGTCCGCAGGATAATAAAGAAAACATGAAACCGTTGTTTCAGATCTTGATAGACTATATCCAGCCTCCCGCCCGTGACTTGGACGGCCCCTTTCAAATGCTGGTAGCCAACCTGGAGCACGACAATTATCTTGGGAAATATGCTATAGGCGTGGTTAACAGGGGGGGTGTGAGCAAGGGAGAACAGATAGCTGTTATTCACCATGACGGTATGCAAACAAAAGGGAAGGTAGCCGCAATCTTTCTCTACAACGGATTAAATAAAATAGAGGTGGATCGGGCGGAAGCGGGGGATGTGGCGGCCATCGCCGGCTTAGAAGATATTAATATTGGTGAAACTCTGGCAGACATCCAAAAGCCGGAACAGCTGCCTGCCATTATTGTGGACGAGCCGACTTTGGCCATGAGGTTTATGGTTAACGACAGTCCCTTTGCCGGCAGGGAAGGAAATTATGTGACCTCTCGTAAAATAAGGGAACGGCTTTATAATGAACTGAAAGCAAACGTGAGCCTGAGGGTAGAGGAAACAGACAGTCCTGATCAATTTATTGTTTCCGGAAGGGGGGAACTGCATCTTGCTATCCTGATCGAAAATATGCGCCGAGAGGGTTATGAATTGCAGGTCTCTAAACCCGACGTCATTTTCAAAAATATTAATGACGTTTTATCGGAGCCTTGTGAATACTTGATTATTGATATCCCGATAGATGTTCAGGGCGCAGTGATGGAAAACCTAGGCCGGCGGAAAGGCGAATTAGTCAATGTTACCCCTGCCGGGGAAAAAGACTGCCGCCTGGAGTATATAATCCCCGCCCGGTGTTTGGTAGGCTTCAGGTCCGAATTTATGACGGAAACCAGAGGAAAGGGTATCATGAATTACAGCTTCTACGGTTATCTCCCCTACAAGGGAGAGATTCATACCCGTTTTCGGGGCTCCCTGATTGCTTGGGAAACAGGGACAGCAACGAATTACGGATTGCTGCAGGCGGAAGAGAGAGGGATCCTTTTTATTGATGCCGGCTTTAAGGTTTACGAAGGCATGATTGTTGGAGCCAACAGCCGGGAAACCGATTTGGAAGTAAACGTGTGTAAGCGTAAACACTTGACTAACATGCGGTCCAGTACGTCCGAAGAGACAATCAGGCTAAAGGAGCCCCACCGCTTGTCTTTGGAAGAAGCAATCGAGTTTGTTGCGGAGGACGAACTCGTGGAAATTACGCCTGAAAGCATTCGCCTGCGCAAAAAATTATTGAATAAAAGCGAACGAACCCGCCATGCCAAGCAAGAGGGACTGCCCAATAAAGACTAAATACAGGAATAAATGTTGAAATATGACATTTAATTTTTTCCGGAAAAGCTTGCTTATTACTTTTGTTTGTGGTAAAGTAACTTACAGTGTTGAAAAGTAAATCTTTGCCACTAAAGGCCTCCGGATATGGTTGGGCTCAAGTGATTAAAGGTGTTTTGCTTTTTAAACGCAACAAAATTATAAGGAGGCCCATAGTAATTGATTGGTAGTGTAAAATGGTTTAACGCTGAAAAAGGGTATGGTTTTATCGAGAAAGAAGAAGGCGGAGATGTTTTTGTTCACTTTTCTGCGATTCAGGGAGAAGGATTCAAAACCTTGGATGAAGGCCAGAAGGTAGAATTCGAAGTTGTCGAAGGAGCCCGAGGACAACAAGCAGCTAATGTAGTCCGGCTATAAGAGACTGGAATATATTAATGAGTGGTAAGGGTATTTCCGGAGTCCGGAAATACCCTTTTTTAAAGAAAAAATAAAAGGATGAAAATAGAAGGAGTAATATTTATGTCTCAATTTGAAGAGTTTAATCTAAGCGAACAGGTTGTAATGGCCGTTGCTAAAATGGGATTTGAGGCCGCTACGCCGATTCAGGCGCAGGCTATCCCTTTGGCTCTGGAGGGCAGGGATGTTATCGGCCAGGCCCAAACGGGAACGGGAAAGACGGCAGCTTTTGGTATTCCTATGATCGAAAACATCCGCGAGGATAAAGATAGTATTCAAGGCCTTATCGTTGCTCCCACACGGGAACTGGCAGTACAGGTGGCCGAGGAAATAAATACAATAGCGCAGCTTAAAAGAGTGAAAGCCTTACCTATCTATGGCGGTCAGGATATTCTAAGGCAAATCAGGGGTTTAAAAAACAGGCCTCAAATAATTGTCGGCACGCCGGGACGCTTGCTGGACCATATCAGAAGAAGGACGATACGCCTTAACGAAGTATCAATGGTTGTTCTGGATGAAGCCGATGAAATGCTTAATATGGGGTTTATCGAAGATATAGAATTAATTTTGGAAGAAACACCGGAGGAACGCCAGACAATGCTTTTTTCCGCCACAATGCCGGAGGCTATCCGGGCGCTGGCGAAACGCTTTATGCGGTCACCGGAATTTATCAGGATTAAGCCGCTGGAGGTTACTGTTCCCAATACGGAACAGTACTATGTACAGGTGCCGGAAATTCAAAAATTTGAGGTTCTTTGCCGTATTCTGGACATGCATTCCCCCGAACAAGCGATAATATTTTGCAGAACTAAAAAACGGGTTGATGAACTTGAAGAAGCTTTGGGGAAAAGAGGTTACTTGGCGGAAGGTATTCATGGCGACCTGACCCAGGCCCGGCGGGACAGCGTGATGGGAAGTTTCAGGAAAGGCAATAACGACATTTTAGTGGCAACAGATGTGGCTGCCCGAGGGTTGGATATCGGCAGCGTAACTCATGTTTACAACTTTGATATTCCACAGGATCCGGAAAGTTATGTCCACCGGATTGGCAGAACCGGCCGCCTGGGGAAAGAAGGAATAGCCCTTACCCTTGTGACGCCCCGGGAATTTAACCAGCTAAAGTTGATCGAGAGGACAATTAAGAGAAGGATTCAACGGCAGGACGTTCCTACGGCCAGGGAAGCCTTGGAGGGCCAGCAGCTGGTTGCCGCCGCAAAACTTGTTAAAATCATAAAAGAGGATACCGTTGAACATTACGGGAAAATGGCTGAAACGTTATTGGAAGAATATAATCCTGTTTCCCTTGTGGCAGCCGCCCTGAAGGTTCTTACCAGAGAGCCTGACACTACCCCTGTTACAATTACGCCTGATAATTACCAAAGGAGAGAAGAGCCTTATCAGGACAGGCATAAAAGCAGGCCTTACCGGTCTTACGGTCATGCGAAAAGAAACACCAAAAGAACTTTCAAGCCCGCTAAAAAGTAACAGAAGCTATAGGCTCAGGTATAAATAACCAAAAAACGTAGCAGCAGGTAGCAATCGGTAGCTTGTAGTAGCAACTTGTAGCATATTGTAGCATTAAGTTACAAAAGAGCATTGACAAAGACCTCTCTTTTCTAATAAAATATTTATTACACACTTGATTTTAAGAGAAGCGGTGTTTCTCTTGAAAAAAGGGGGAAAGGTCAAGTGAATATTTCTAATGCGTTAGAAAAGTTTCGTATTATCCTTGAAAAGGAACTTGTTAGGGAAGCGAAGCTTAAGGAGGAAGGAGACTTCCTCGATTATAGTACGGTAAGCCCTATTGTGATTGGGGTTATCGGCGGGGATGGTATCGGCCCCTTGATTACGAGACAGACTCATTATGTCTTGGAAAAGCTATTGGAAAATGAAATTAAACAAGGGGAAGTATCTTTCCGCATTATTGATGGTTTAACTATTGAAAATAGATCAAAAGAAAAAAGGCCGGTTCCTCTTAATGTGCTTGCTGAGATTAAGGAATGCCACGTTCTTTTAAAAGGACCTACCACCACTCCTAGAGCAGGTGATCAGTGGGCAAATATCGAAAGTGCAAATGTCGCTTTACGCAAAGAATTGGACTTATTTGCCAACGTACGTCCCGTCAGGGTTCCCGAGGAGGGAATAGACTGGACATTTTACCGGGAAAATACGGAAGGGTCATATGCCTTGGGCAGTGACGGAGTCAATTTTACTGATGAGACTGCTTTTGACTTTGTCGTAACAACCACGGTGGGAACGAAAAGAATTGTCAGGGCGGCCTTTGATTTTGCCAGGAAAGCCAAGAAAAGAAGAGTTACCGCTGCAACCAAAGCTAATATTATTAAGACAACAGACGGCAAGTTTTTGCAGATATGCAAAGAAATATCCCGGGAATATCCTGAAATAGAGTTTGACGACTGGTATGTCGATATCTTAGCCGCTAAGCTTCTGGATAAGAAAAGAAGAAGCGATTTTCAGGTTTTTGTGCTCCCCAACCTCTACGGAGACATCTTGACGGACGAAGCTGCTGAAATTCAGGGAGGCATGGGCACAGCCGGCAGTGCTAACATTGGCAAGAAATACGCTATGTTTGAAGCTGTTCACGGTTCCGCTCTGAGGATGGTAGAAGAGGGACGGGCAAAATATGCCGATCCTACCAGCACCATGAGGGCTGCCGTTATGCTTCTGTCCCATATCGGTTTCCACAACAGGGCAGCCAAGCTGGAGAAAACACTGGATTACTGCACTGGGCCAGAAAAGGAACTCATAATCACCGGGCGTTCCGATGGAGCCACTACCGAAGAGTTTACCGAGCATGTTCTGGAGACCCTTAAGTTTATAAGCGTAAAAAAAGCCGGTTAGGAAAGCCTGCAGGAATAAAGCCGTAGTTGGTATAATAGCAACTACGGTTTTTTAGTGTGCAGGGCATAGGATGAGGGAGAATTTCTTGGGGAGCTGAAAATTATACTAAAACCCGTTTGTGCCGTTATGCCGGCCGGCAGGAATACGAAGAGATAATGGAGAACAATGTACAAAGAAAGTAAAACCGGGTAATGTAAGCAAAAGGAAGTGTTTTGATGAAATATGCAGTAATATTGGGAGACGGGATGGCTGATTACCCGGTTAAAGAATTGGGACACAAAACGCCGCTTCAAAAGGCGGATATTCCCAGCCTGGATTCTTTATGTGCGCGGGGTGTCTCGGGAATGGTACAAACTGTCCCGGCAGGGATGCCGCCCGGCAGCGATACGGCCAACTTATCCGTCTTAGGCTATGACCCCCGGAAATATTACAGCGGACGTTCACCTTTTGAAGCAGCCAGCATTGGAGTTGAACTGAAAGAAGGAGACATTGCCTTTCGCTGTAACCTGGTTACTCTTTCCGAAGCAGAACCTTACGGGGAGAAAACGATGGTTGACCATAGCGCGGGGGAAATCACTACTGAAGAAGCCGGTCAACTAATAAATAGCGTAGGCAAGGTATTTGGGGGAGAAAGAATAGCCTTCTATCGCGGCATTAGCTACCGTCACCTGATGGTTTGGCAGGAAGGGCCTTTTTCCTGGCAATTAACACCGCCTCATGATATTCTCGGCAAAAAAATATTTCCTTATTTGCCTCAAGGAGAGGGCTGCAAAGCGATAAGAGAAATGATGGAAAAAAGTGTTGAGCTTCTTTCTAATCATGCCGTCAATGCGGCCAGGAAGAAAAGAGGGCTTAATATGGCTAACGCCCTTTGGCTTTGGGGAGAAGGGAAAAAACCTGAGCTGCCTAATTTTTTTACCAAATACGGCCTTAAGGGCTCTATGATTTCTGCTGTTGATTTGCTTAAAGGTCTTGGCCTTTATGCCGGGATGAAAATCATTGAAGTGCCCGGGGCCACGGGTACTCTGGATACTGATTATGAAGGCAAGGTGAAGGCTGCCCTTGAGGCATTGGAGGGAGGCCTGGATTTTGTTTATATTCATGTGGAAGCCCCTGATGAATGCGGGCACAGGCAGGAAAGCCTTAACAAGGTTAAAGCTATCGAGTATTTGGATAAACGGGTTGTAAAACCTCTTCAGGAAGGGCTGATTGCCAAGAAATATGATTATAAGCTCATGGTTTTACCTGACCACGCAACGCCCTTATCCTTAAGGACCCATACCTCGGATGCTGTTCCTTTTGTTATTTATGACAGCACAAAAGAAGTTTTAGGCAAAGCACAGTCTTTTACCGAAGCAGCTGCAGCCGGTACGGGATTTTTTATTGAGCAGGGACATGCATTGATGGATTATTTTATTTCGGGAGCAAGATAACATCACAAGGAGCAAGTAACCATGTGCGTATTTTATCAAAGTACCAGGGGCAAAGTGGGACATACCTTTTCCGCCGAGGCCGTCCTCAAAGGAATAGCCGGGGACGGGGGGCTGTTTATTCCAACCGCTTTTCCTGAAATTACGGCAAAGGAACTCCGGGAAATGCAGGGCCTTGGCTACCGGGATATATCTTTTCAAGTAATGCGGAGATTCTTTGCTGATTTTTCCGAAGAGGAATTAAAAAGCTGTATCCTAAAAGCTTACGATGATAAGTTCCGTTCAGCGGCTGTGGCGCCTCTGGTTTCCAGGGCGGATACTCTTTTCTTGGAATTGTTTCATGGACCGACTCTTGCCTTCAAGGACATAGCTCTGGCTTTTCTGCCGCACCTTTTAAAGACTGCGGCTAAAAAGCAGGGTCTGAAGGGTGAGATTGTAATTTTGACAGCGACTTCGGGAGACACAGGCAAAGCGGCGCTGGAAGGCTTTGCCGACGTTGAAGGTACCCGGATCGTCGTCTTTTTCCCTGAAGAAGGAGTAAGCTTAATTCAAAAAAGACAGATGGTGACCCAGGAAGGCAAAAACGCTTATGTTATCGGGCTAAAAGGCAACTTTGACGATGCCCAGAAGGGCGTTAAAGAAATATTTACTAGTAAAACGCTCCAAGCTCTTATGAAGGGAAAAGGCTTGATGTTTTCCTCCGCCAATTCAATCAATATCGGCAGGCTGATACCCCAGGTGGCCTATTATTTCCATGCCTATATCAAGGCTTGCGAGGGAGGTTATATCTCTCCCGGGGAAAAACTGAATTTTGCCGTCCCCACAGGGAATTTTGGCAACATATTAGCCGGCTATTATGCAAAAAAGATTGGTTTGCCTGTTAACAGGTTGATCTGTGCGTCCAACAAAAACAAGGTTTTAACTGATTTTTTTGCGTCAGGCGCTTATGATAGAAACAGACAGTTATTTGTAACCATGTCTCCTTCCATGGATATCCTTGTTTCCAGCAATTTAGAACGCCTGCTGTATGATATCAGCGGAGAGAACTGTGAGGAAACCCAGGAGTTGATGGAGCTTCTTACCAAGAGGGGCAATTATTCAATAACTCCTGAAATGAGGAAAAAGCTGGGGGATTTTTGGGGCGGGTTTGCCGACGAGAAGGAAACGCAGGAAGCTATAAACAAGGTTTTTAAGGCCGGCCGGTATGTTGTTGACCCCCATACGGCTGTAGCCTTTGCGGTTTATGAGCGATACAGGCGTGAGACGGGGGATAGGACCGTGACTGTTGTTCTGTCGACGGCAAGTCCCTTTAAGTTCCCCCGGGACGTTCTGAATTCTTTGGGTGAGGAAACTGCCGGTCTGACAGACCTGGAACTGCCGGCAAAACTCGCCGCAGTTGCTTCTTTAGAAATTCCCGGACAGGTGACAGAGTTGGCAACCAAGCCGGTACTTCACCATACCGTTTGTCCTATTGAGGAAATGCAGGCACAGTTAATAAAAATACTCGGGTTGGTTTAACATCATAAGATGAAAGGTGAAGATGTTTCCGGTGGGATATCTTTTGGCTTTAACCAGTACTTTATTTTTTGCCCTTAGCGAGATTTGTTTCCGCAGCGGTTTGAAAAAAAGAGAAGTACTGGATAAATATGCAGGTTTATTTTTAACAATTTTAATTAATAACATAAATAATATGCTGGCTTTAACGGTGTTGTTTCTTGTTAAACCGGTCTCCGTCCCAACTGGAAAAGGAATTGCCTTTTTTATTTTGGCGGGGATGTTTACCTCTTTTTTAGGGAGGATGCTGCTTTTTTTCTCTATTGAGAGAGTCGGCGCCGCCAGGGCGGCAAATATGAAGATTACGGCGCCATTATTTGCTCTGGTGGCGGGGTTTCTGCTTTTAAAAGAAATTCCCAGCCCCGCAGCTTTAGTGGGCATGGGTATCGTTCTTACAGGCGTGTTGTTGATTTCCCGCGAGACCAATAAGAGTCTTGGCGCCGCAGAGAATAAGCAAAACAGCAGGGGAAAATGTCCCGGCTACTTGACAATGGGCGTTGTAATAGGGGTTTCAGCCGGGCTTTTCTTCGGGGCAGGGAGCGTTCTCAGGAAAATAGGTATAGGGCATTACAATGAACCTATTGTTGGTGCTTCGTTAGGCTCTTTTGCGGCCTTGCTTTTAATCGTGGCGGTTTTAATAGGGAAAAAAAATTTTCCTTCCTACAAGTCTCTGGCGCAAAAAGATCTATTGAAGGGCTATTTTTTGGGGGGAGTATTCACCAGCCTCGCTCAATATACCTTGTTTTACTC
>CAZYHL010000037.1:0-1025 GCA_964646795.1 uncultured Syntrophomonadaceae bacterium | reverse complement strand
TTATCCCTGTCGCAGTGGCTAGTTCTTTCGAGGCCATGGGACCTTTGTTCATCCTGCTTATATCCTATCTTTTTCTCAGGGGCGAGGAGGTCATCACACGCAAAATTACCTTTATTTCGACCGCTATAGCGGCAGGAGTACTGATGATAGTTTTGCTGTGATTTATAAGTCTAACTCCGTATCGCCTTCGCCCTGGGTTAAGTACCATTTCCCGTAATTTTTTAAAGCATCTATATCTATTTTTTCTGTAAGGGGTTTTGCTATGCCCATGTTGTTTCTTGGTTTGCTTGGGGTTTCCCGAAAGCCCAGAGAGAATAGCGTTTCTTTATATTTGCCGTACCCGCCGGTACTAACCACGGTGTAGTCAACCGAGTTTTCCCAGAAATAGTCTAATGCTCCCAAAGCCAGGCCGGCAATTAACTTACTGTCCGATGGGTCGGTAAAAAACTCAACCAGAGAAGCCACTTTCGACTTGTTTATTTCAGTAAGCCGGATAACAACAAAACCCACCACATCCTGCCCCTTTTTTGCCAGTAGGCATTTGTAGTTAACATCAGGCCTTTCATTATATCTGTAGTTCAGGTATTTATAGTCCCTTACCTGCAGGACGTAATAATTGCTTTTATATTTCTCCCAGCAGGCGTCGACTTGCTCCGGAACTCGATCCAATATTTCGAAAGAAAGGCCTCTGTCGGCTAAGGACCATTTCTTCTTTAGCGACGAATTGTTGTAAGTCTGAAAACAGAGATTCAGAAGCCGGGCGGCAGGCATAAACTTAATGCGTTTATACATAAGGTTGGTGATGCGCAGGGGACGGACGAAAGCATCTTTTTCATAGAGAGTGGGCCAGCCAAACTTTTTGTATGCTCCATAGGACTGGTTATTAGCCAGCCCTAAGATAATTTGAATACCGTTTTTTCTTCCCGCTTCAACGGAATTTTCCGTCATGATTCTGAAAAGGCCCCGGCCCCTGTAATCCGGGTGGGTCATGGACTTAACGGAATGAGCCATCTTGATTGTCTGCC
>CAZYHL010000036.1:0-11673 GCA_964646795.1 uncultured Syntrophomonadaceae bacterium | reverse complement strand
GCTTATCAACAAGGCCGGCTTCCAGCAATGCATAATTTAACGTGCCGCCGGCTTCCGTCATGATGCTTGTGATTTGCCTTTTGCCGAGGGCCTCCAATAAACTCCTCAAGTCAACCCTGCCGTCCTTGCCGTTGAGTACAAGAACTTCGGCTCCTTTCTCCCGCAACCGCTTTAACTTGCTTAAAGGAGCTTTTTCCGTTACGGCGATGATGGCGGCAGCGGCGGATTCAGCATTGAACACCCTGGCTTCAGGGTCTATGGAGCCATTGCTGTCAACTACCACCCGTACAGGGTCTTTGCCGCCTCGTTTAATCCTGGTAGTCAGCAGCGGATTATCCTGCTTCACAGTCCCTATCCCTGTTAAAAGGGCATCAACCCCATCCCTCAACCAGTGAACATATTTTCTGGCCTTAACACCTGTTATCCAGCGTGATTCTCCTGTTTTTACAGCTGTTTTCCCGTCCAGCGTCACAGCCGTTTTTAGGCTAACAAAGGGCAGCCCTGTTGTCATATATTTAATATATACTTCATTGATTGCCCTGGCTTTAGCTTCCAACAAACCAACTTCAACCTCTAGGCCTGCTTGCTTAAGCCTCAGGAAACCCTGCCCCCTTACCCTGGGATTAGGATCGGCCTGGGCAGAAACCACTTTCTTAATTCCCCGGGCAATAATGGCTTCCGTACAGGGAGGAGTTCGCCCGAAGTGACAGCAAGGCTCCAGATTAACGTATAACGTGGCGCCCCGAGCTTTATCGCCGGCCTGATTCAAGGCGTTTATCTCCGCATGAGGCTCGCCGGCTTTTTGATGATAACCCTGGCCGACAATTTCTCCTGCGTCATTAACGACAACAGCACCCACCAGAGGGTTAGGGCTGGTTCTTCCCCTGCCCCTTAAAGCGAGCTTGATTGCCTGGTGCATGTGTTTTTTTTTGGACACGGTTTTCCTCCTCTAAAAAAATAACACCCTAATCCTACGGGGTGTATAAATCAAGGCAACCATTTTTCCTTCTTTCATCCAGACTTTACTGTCGGCCCCGGAATCGCACCGGATCCACCCTAAGGTTCGCGGGCTTGCCCTTGTGGGGACTACCGCCGGTTGGGACTTGGAGCAGCTCCTCACCCTACCCCGAAGGAAACTACACGCTCATTATAACATAAATTATCGATTATACCAATTTATTTTGTCCACACAGGCTCTTGACGGCTTTTTCCTTATCGGCTGATTGAAAGATAAAAGAACCCGCAACCAGAATTGTTGCCCCGGCGGCAATGACCAGGGGTGAAGTGGCAGCATTGATACCGCCGTCAACCTGGATTTCAAAAGGCAAATTTTTTTTCTTCCTGACGGCAGCCAGCTGCTCTATTTTTTTAATGCTATAAGGAATGAATTTTTGGCCGGCATAACCGGGGTTAACGGACATGATAAGCACTAAATCGACTGACTCCAGTATGTAATCCAAAACGGACAGGGAAGTGGTGGGATTTAAGGCAACCCCCGCCTTAATACCTGCTTCTTTTATCCTGTTTATGGTACGATCCAAATGGGGACAAGCCTCGGCATGAACGCAAAGGAGGTCGGCACCGGCAGCAATATAATCGTTGATATAAAGATCGGGATTGGCTATCATCAGGTGGGTATCAAGAAACAAAGAGGTAATCCTGCGAATTGAACGCAGCACGGGGAAGCCAAAGGAAAGATTGGGTACAAAATGTCCGTCCATAACATCAATATGCAACCACTTTACTCCTGCCTTTTCCACGGCTTTAATCTCTTTATCCAAATTGGCAAAATCTGCTGACAAAACCGAAGGTGCAATTTGAACCATAAGTTAAAAACTCCTTTCCAGGCTTTGAACCTCATGTAATAATTGGAGATAACTGTCATACCTGCTTCTGGTTATCTCGCCCCTGTTCATGCGGCGCAGGATTTCACATGCCGGCTCCTTGTCATGCAGGCAGCCGCTAAACCTGCATTCCCCTTGGGCTTTCTTAATCTCGGGGAAATATCCCGCCAATTCCGTAACTGCGATTTTTTTCAGTTTATAACTGCTGAAACCGGGAGTATCGGCTATAAAACCGCCGTCCGCCAGGGGAATAAGTTCGACATGGCGGGTTGTATGCCGGCCTCTTTTAAGTTTACTGCTTATTTCCCCCATTTTTAAATCTGCTTGCGGACACAGTCTGTTAAGCAACGTTGACTTGCCCGTTCCCGAGGGGCCGGCCACCACGGAAATCTTCTCCTTCAGCCAGGGTTCCAAGGCTTCAATCCCTTGGTTTTTTAAAGCGCTCAACAGCAATACTTTGTAGCCTGCTTTCGTATAGGTGGCCTCTATATCGCCGGCTTCCTCATCAAGATCTAAATCTATCTTGTTGATGATAATCAGGGTATGCAAAAAAGCAGCCTCTGCCTGGACTAAAAGCCTGTCCAATAAACCCAGGCTTAACCTGGGTTTATTCACGGTGAAAACAAGGATGAGTTGGTTTAAATTAGCGACAGGCGGCCTGTGGAAAATCCCGGTGCGGGGAAAAACCGCTTCAATAATCCCTTCCCCTGCCCGTAAGCAGGAAAAACCAACCCTGTCTCCCACAATTAGTTGAATACCTTTATTTTTTAACCTGCCTCTGGTGACACAGGTAACAATACGGCCTCCATCTGTATAAACGCTATAAAAACCGCCAATTCCCCTAGTTATTACTCCTGATTCCAGACTTCGGCAACCTCCTTTAATCAGGAAAGCTCTCCGCTGCTATTTCCTGGTTCTGGTATTTAATCGTCACCTTCCCACTGCCGTAACCTTCCACCACAATCTCCTCGCCCTCAAAAATGATATTCTCCGTCCGTTTGCCCAAAACATCTTCAACGGTAATTT
This sequence comes from uncultured Syntrophomonadaceae bacterium, assembly GCA_964646795.1. GTDB lineage: Bacteria > Bacillota > Dethiobacteria > PWVN01 > PWVN01 > CAZYHL01. Next base: position 8,803 of record CAZYHL010000036.1, on the reverse strand, counting down.
CAATTTCGCTTCCTAGGGGAATACGATCCTGGGGAATCGTAATGCTGATCCGATAAACCTGCAGATTATCAACATCAGGGCCTCTGCTCAAGACCAAATCGACAGCATCCCCCTTGGGAACCATTTCGTTAGGTTCCGGGAATTGACTGACTACTTTCCCTTTCGGGACATCGCTATAAATCTCATCGATATACCCCACACGCAAATCATAGGTTTCCAGCCACTTTTTGGCATCTTCCAGGTTCAATCCCCTTAAATCCTTTAGTTTTATCGGCTGCCCTCCCTTGCTGACAACAATTTTAACGGTTTCCCCTTTTAGGAGACGGGACCCGCCTTCAGGAAATTGTTCAATTACTTCGCCTACCGGCACTTCATTGCTGAACCTTTCTTCAATTTCAGGCTCCAGGTCAGCAGCTCCTAAGGCTATACGGGCATCCAGCTCTTTTTTCCCCACAACATCCGGAACTTCTGCAAAGGACGGGCCTGTACTCAATAACAATTCTACTACTCTTTCTTTTCTTACCTTTCTGCCTGCTTCAGGGTCCTGAGATATTATATGCCCGGCCTCAACATCCCTGGAAGGCACTTGTTCCACTTCGAAATTTAAATCTGTCGCCTGAAGTTTATTTATACCTTGTTCCAAAGTGAGCCCCTCGATGTCAGGAACAACCACTTCCGGTACAATTAAAAAAGAACGCAGCAGCATGTAAACTGTCATAATAAAGGCAATAAGAGCAATAACTCCGACCGATATCCCGATAATTTGCAGCTTGGTTAATTTGCTCTTTTTCTTCCTGGTCCCTTTGCGCAGCTTGCCGTTAATAGGTCTTTTACCATTATCTTTCAGGAGCCCTTCCTCCAGGAACTGTAACTCCCGAGAAAATTCTTCGGCAGAACCAAAGCGGTCTTCCGGATTTTTTTCGACAGCCTTCATGACCAGGTTTTCCAGTTCCAAAGGCACATCGGGGTTAAAATCCGTCAAGGGGGGCACTTCCTCCTGTACGTGCTTTAAAGCTACGGACACCGGGGTATCCCCAGAAAAGGGAACCTTACCCGTCAGCATTTCATAGAGGACGATACCTACCGAATACAAATCTGACTTTTCCTTCGTCACACCACCCTGGGCTTGTTCAGGAGAAAAGTAATGGACAGATCCCATTACACTGGAAGTATAAGTAATCGTAGCCGTAGTTACAGCCCTGGCTATGCCAAAGTCCGTAACCTTTACTCTTCCCTCCTTGGTAATCAGAATGTTTTGCGGTTTGATATCCCTGTGAATTATATTATGCCGATGGGCATCGTGCAACGCGTCACATATTTGCCGGGCAAAGGATACGGCCCGGGAGGGCGTAAGCTGCCCTTCTTCCTGAATTATTTCCTTTAAAGTTTTGCCCTCTATATATTCCATAACGATATAATAGACGTTCTCATCTTTCCCGACATCATAAACATTAACGATGTTCGGGTGGGAAAGGCTTGCGGCCGCATAAGCCTCCCGGCGGAAACTTCGGACCAAATCAGGATCCTCCATGAGGTTCTCCCGCAACACTTTTATGGTTACGGTTCTGCCCAGCAGCGTGTCTAACCCTTTATATACAACAGCCATTCCACCCTGGCCGATTTTTTCTTGAATCTGGTATCTGGAACCAAAAGTCCTGCCTATCATATTATTTATCACCTCAAACCTTGCTGATACGAATGACGATGACAGTAATATTGTCATGACCGCCCCGCTCATTAGCCGCCGAAACAAGATAATCGGCTATTCTTTCCGGGCTGTCTTTATCCCGGCAGGCAGCAAAAATATCTTCTTCAGAAACCATGGATGTCAGGCCGTCTGTACAAAGAAGCAGGTATTCTCCGGAATTAATCCTGCCGGAGTAATAATCGGCCGGAACCTTAGGCCCTGTACCGAATGCTCTGGTCAAAATATTTCTTTGCGGATGAGAATCGGCCTCTTCTTTGCTGAGTTCCCCTTTTTCAACCAGTGCGGCTACCAGGGAATGGTCTCTTGTGAGCTGTCTAATCTCCCGGCTGTCTATCAGGTAGACTCTACTGTCACCAATATGGCTTATATAGTATTTGTCTTTGTTCAGAAGCACTGCCGATAAAGTAGTCCCCATACCACACCGGCTTTGATTGGAACAAGCATATTTCCAAATTTGGTCGTTAGCTTGTTCTAACATGGTGCTGAAAAATTTTTCTATTTGATTATCTTCTTCCGTTATATTACTTAGAGAATATATATTCTTTTCAAAATAATCCCGCAGGCTGACGGCCGCAAGGCCGCTGGCCACATCTCCGGCAGCATGTCCCCCCATCCCGTCGGCTACCATAAACAAATAGAAAGGTGCTTTTTCAAGCATCAAAAAGGAATCTTCGTTGGCTGTTCTATCTTTTCCGATATCTGTCCGGCCGCAATACTTCATTTAAAGCACCTCTTTGTCCCGCATAAGGAAAATAACTATGGAAAGTATATCAAAAGCCTTATTAAAAAGCAATCATAGGCCTTTTTAAGATTTGTTAAGAATTCCTGACAAATAAGGCATAAAAAAAGCCGTCGGTCTCATCCCGGTGGGGGTAGAGATGCATTCCTCCTTTCTTGCCCGCTGTTCCCTTAATACCGGGAGGCATCCTGTCGCTTAAATCTAGACAGGTAAAGCCAGGGTTCTTGCTTAAGAAATCGGCAACGACAGCTTCGGTTTCTTCCCTTTCGTTTGTGCAGACACAATACAATATATTGCCGCCTTTCTTCAACAAACTGCTGCCCTGGGCAAGGATACTTTTTTGCATAGCAGAGAGGAGGGTTATACTCTCATTATGTTTATGCCATTTTAAATCAGGCTTCCGGCCTATTACTCCCAACCCGGAACACGGCGCATCCAGCAAAACCTTATCAGCCTTGCCAAGGAATGCCGCGGGCATGTCGGTGGCATCCCATACTCTTAACTCCGGAAGCGGTATGCCCAGTCTTTTAAATGAGGCGGCCACTAGCTCTAAGCGATGGGAATAGATATCACCGGCTATGATTTTACCCTCTCCTCCCAGCAATTGAGCAATGTGAGTTGCCTTGCCGCCGGGAGCGCTGCATAAATCCACAACCAAATCCTGCCGCTGCGGGTTCAGAAGGCGGGATGCAAGGGCTGAGCCTTCCCCCTGGACCGTAAACAATCCTTCTCTATAAGCGGAGGCATTTGTCGTATCCCTTCTGCCCCTTAAGTGATAGAGCAAGTCAGGGACTCTGCCCGCCGAAAAATAAAATCCTTCCCGAGACAACCTTTCAAGCAGTAATTCTTTTTTTGTTTTCAAGGTATTTATTCTGATGGTGAGAACCGGCGGCTTATTGGCGGCAAGGCAAAGCTCTTCTGCTTCATCAAAAGAGAATACCTTAAGCCACTTATCAATAAGCCACTTCGGGTAAGAGTACTTAACAGAAAGGTAATCCTGCTTATTGTCCGGCCAGGGTAATTTATCTTTCCTCCCGACAATGTTCCGCAGAACAGCATTAACCATACCTGCGGCAAAGTATTGATACCTTTTTGCCAGTTTGACGCTTTCGTTGCAGGCGGCGGCAGGAGGTACCCTGTCCAGATACAGGATTTGGTAGCAGCCGCTTCTTAGTATTTGCTTAACGGCGGGATGCAACGTGGAGACCCCTTTTTTTAAAAATAAGGTCAGAACCCAGTCCAGTGTCAGTTTGTAGCGGGTGACGCCGTAGACCAGTTCCGTTAATAATGCTTTGTCTCTTAGAGAGAAAGCATTTCCTAAAAGAACCTTTTTAAGCTCCAGGTTCAGGTAAGATTTGTTTTTCTCATAGTTCATCAAGGTTGATACTGCAGCTTGCCTGGGGTTTGACGCCAAAATCATTCCTCCGTTAAGCGCCCGGAAAAAATAACCCGGCGGCTTATCTAACCGACGGGCAGGCTTTTAGCTAATTTCTTCTGCCTCTTATTAACAGCATCCGCAGCAGCTGGGACAGCGCCGCCGCCAAAGCTGCCACATATGTCAAGGCTGCGGCATTGAGTACGTTTCTGACCCCTTCGGTTTCTTCTCTTTCCACGAAACCTCCTTCAGCCAACAAGGCAACAGCCCGGTTGGAAGCATTAAACTCCACCGGCAGGGTTGCCGTTTGAAAAAGCACAGCCAGAAAGTATAAAACGATACCGATATCCATTAAGGTGCCGCCAACGCCGGTGAAAAAGAAGCCGGCAAAAAAAAGCGGCATTGCCAGCCTGGAACCAATGCTTGCTACAGGGAAGAGATTATTCCTCAAGGCAAGGAAAGGATAACCGTGTGCGTCCTGGATAGCATGGCCCGTTTCATGGGCGGCGATTCCCAGCGCGGCTATGGACGGTGTCCGGTAAACATCGGGAGAAAGACGGAGCACCTTTGCCCTGGGGTCATAATGGTCATCAAGGACACCTCCGGTCATCTCGATAACAACATTGGACAAACCGGCGTTATCCAACAGCTGCCTTGCCACCTGGGCGCCCGTTATATCCTTCCTGGTTCTAACCCGGGAATACCGGGCATAGCTGCTTTTAACCTTGTTTTGCGCATAGAAAACAAAAAGTAAAGCAGGTATCATTATCAGCATGGTCAGATTAAAAAGCGATCCCATAAATAATCCCGGCATTATTCTCTCACTCCCCTTTTAAAAACTTATTTATAGTTTGTTCAACCTTTTCTAAGTTAACCCTGGTATTATGACACGGTCCAAAGGGCCTGTCATTCAATATGCCGAAAACGGGAAGAGGGCTGCAATCGATTATCCCGCCGCTTAAATCCCTCTCACAGGCAACGGCAATAATAGCTTCCGGTTTAGCTTCCGAAACAGCTTTACGGGCTAGAGTACCTCCCGGCACCACCCGGATGCCGACCCCGTATCTCTGGGCTAAGTCAACCAGACTGCCGATATTGCACCGGCCGCAATGATGGCAGTTCGCAACTGTCCCTGTGATCTTAAAGGAACACTGGTCATTTTGCAGACAGTGGGGCAAAAGTAAAAGCAGCTTCCAGGGCTTAACTTTTATTTCTTTCGCTTCCACCAGTTTATTATTCACTTCAACAAATGATTTTTGAATGCGATCCTGGGTAATCTTTAATAATTTCCCTACCTGTACTATAAAGGGAAATAAAAGATTGATGGTCCATAAAACCAGCCCTTGAAAGATGCCGTAGTTCTTGCCCTTTATCAATGAAAAGACAAGGCTGATACCGCCGATGGAAATAAGCACTATCAACAAGAGCAAAAGAGCTAGAATAACCACCAATACCGCCCTGAAAGCAAAGTTTTGGCTAAAAACCACTTTCCAGGCGTAATAAATAATCCCTACAAAAAATAATATGCTAAACCCCAACAAACTTATGAATACTCTTTTCCCTTTCATGCTTCCTCCTCAGGGTTGTCCAGGCCCAACCTCTCACCCAGAGCTAAAGCGTAGCCTCTGATAAAATCTCCGGCAGAAATCTTCTTTTTCCCGGCGGGTTGAACTTCTATGATCAAAACACTTTCTTCTCTTGCGCCCACAATAAAATCGTTCCGGGAAAGCTTGATAATCCTGCCGGGCCTGCCTTCTAAGCTGCTAGTTTTTGCCCTTAATATTTTCAGTCTTTTCTGCTTAAACAATGTATAAGCCCCTGGTTCCGGACTCAGACCGTTAATTCGGTTGGCAATCTCCCTGCCTTTTTGATCCCAGTCAAGAAGTTCTTCCTCAGCCTGAATCGGCGGAGCCTTAGTCGCCTTTGCCTCATCCTGGGGTGTGGTTCGCCAGCCGCCTTCATTTTTAAGCTCGGGTAGCGCTTCCAGCAAGGCTTCCCTGCCCAAAAGAGACAATTTCTGCGTCAGTTCACCACAGGTTTCCCCTTCCTCTATGGTTGTCTTTTTCCGGATGATTACAGCACCCGTATCCATGCCTTCGTCCATGAGGTATATAGTAACACCTGTTTCTCGTGCCCCGGCCATAATAGACCTTTGGATCGGTGCAGCCCCCCTGAACAACGGCAAAAGGGAAGCGTGAATATTAATACATCCGTAGCGCGGCTGGATTAAAATTTCCTGGGGCAATATTTTACCGTAGGCTGCCGTTATAATTAAGTCCGGCTTAATCTCTTTTATTTTATTGACGAAAGCCGCGTCTTTTAACTTCACCGGCTGCAGGCACGGCAAAGCATTTTGCACCGCAAACTCTTTTACCGGCGGCGGTGTTATCCTCCGGCCCCTCCCCCGCGGCCTGTCGGGCTGCGTCACGACTGCGGCGACCTCAACATTTCCGCTCAGCGCCTTTAAGGGAGAAACGGCAAATTCCGCTGTGCCCATAAAAACAACCTTCAGTCCGGACAACAGGCTTTCACCTCTGTTACACTATTTTACATTATTCTTCGACAAATTTCAAAACTTTATCAACAAACAGAACTCCTCTTAAATGATCCATTTCGTGTTGCATCACCCTGGCCGGAAAGCCTGACGCTTTGAACTTGACTTTTCCTCCTTTGCGGTTCAGGGATTCGACTTCCACTTCCGTCGCTCTCACGACTTCACCGTAAAGACCGGGGAAACTTAAACACCCCTCCACACCCTTTTCCTCTCCTTCCGCATTAAGCAGGACAGGGTTAATTAGCTCAAATACTTCATCCTCTATTTTAACAACAGCGATATTTTTGCTGATTCCTACCTGAGGAGCAGCCAGCCCCACTCCTTTGGCAGCCTCCATTGTTTCCAGCATATCATCCAACAAACGGATTATTGTGCCGTTTACTTCCCGGATGTCTCGGGCTTTCTCCCGCAAAACCGGATCGCCGTCTTTGCGAATCATTCTTATAGCCATTCCTTTCACCCCTTAAACATTATAACATACTGTACGGTTCAAAATCCAAGGAAACTGTTACTTTCTTGAAGTTATCCCTGATGTAATCCCGGCAGATTATCCCTTTTTCCCGGAGGAGTTCCTTATCTGTTCCTTTAAAAACCATATGCCAGCGATAAGAATTATTTTTCCTGCCAAGGGGGCAGGGTACCGGGCCTAATGCCTCCAGGCCCGCCGTCAGATATATCTTATGGTTATCCTTGAGCTGAAGGGCAGCCATTTTCAGCATTTCTTCGTTTCTGCTCGTGAGGACGAGCCTTATTAAGCTGCAAAAGGGAGGGTAGTACAGTTCCTCTCTGAATTGAATTTCCTGTGCGTAAAACCCCTGGAAATCATGGCTCTTGGCCTTGATAATGCTATAGTGTTCCGGTGCATAGGTTTGAATTATAACTTGGCCTTGCTCCTTGCCTCTGCCGGCTCTTCCCGAAACCTGGGTTAAAAGCTGAAAAGTCCTTTCGGCCGCCCGGAAATCGGGAAGGTTTATTCCCACGTCGGCAGCTATCACCCCCACAAGGGTAACCCCGGGTATATCCAACCCCTTGGCAATCATTTGTGTTCCCACCAGTATCGCCGGCCCTTCTTTCTGAAAGGACATAAGAATCTTTTTATGGGCGTCTTTTCTTGAAGTCGTGTCCATATCCATGCGCAGCACTTTGGTGCCTGGAAAATGCTTCAATAGTTCTTCTTCAACTTTTTGGGTACCCGTCCCGAAGTATTTTATATAGACGGATTCACAGGCCGGGCACAAAACAGGCACATCAACAACGTAATAACAGTAATGGCAGATCATTTTTTTCCCGGAAGAATGATAAGTGAGGGAAATATCGCAGTAGGGACAGCGCATAACATGTCCGCATTCCCGGCAGAGGACACACGTAGAATGGCCCCGCCTATTTAAAAAAATAATTGCTTTATTTCCCCTGGCCATGGTCTCCTGCAAACCATGATAGAGGCTGCGGCTGAACATGCTCCTGTTGCCGTCTTTTAATTCACGTCGCATATCGACTATATCCACGGCCGGCATTGCTTTGCCCCCAATTCTGGAAGGCAATTTAAGCAGCCGGCAATCTCCCAGCAAAGCTTCCCGGTACGTTTCCAGGGAAGGTGTAGCGCTTCCCAGCAGCAGGTGCGCATTATTAAAACGGCAGCGTTCCGCCGCCACTTCGTGGGTGTGATAACGCGGTGTTTCTTCCTGCTTGTACGTTCTTTCATGTTCTTCATCGATAATTATAATACCTAAATTTCTGATGGGCGCAAATACCGCAGACCTGGCGCCGACGGCAATCGTGGCTTCGCCGGTAATGAGGCGGCACCACTCTTCGTATCTTTCTCCCTGCGAAAGCCTGCTATGCAGTAATGCCACCCGGCGGCCGAAATGCTTTTGAAAACTTGCTATCATCAAAGGGGTCAGGGCTATTTCCGGAACCGTTACTATTGCTCCCTTTCCCTTTGCCAGCACTTTCTTTATCGTCCTTATGTATATCTCCGTTTTGCCGCTGCCCGTGACACCGTGCAGCAGAAATTTCCGTCCCTGACCCGCCTCCAAGCTCTTTTCAATCTCAAAGAAAGCTTTTTGCTGCTCTGCCGTTAAGCTAAAAGAGGGCTCACGGCTCTCTTGCACGGCAGCCGCCGGTTCTTCCCCTGCAGCTTCCCGGTTAACAATAACCAGGTTTTTTTTAACAAGGGCTTCTATAGTCTTTGTATCTACGGCCGTTGCCTTGATTAGCTGAGACAGGGAGATAGTCTTCCTCGCGACTATATGCATGAGGGCTCTGGCCTGGCGGGGAGCCTTCTTCTGAAGCAAAGGGAGGCAAGCTGTTAGCTCCGCCTCTGCTGCCGCCGGCCGGACAAATAAGGTTTTCTTTCTTTTTGTTCCCGGCGGAAAAGGAAGCATCGCCTGTAAAACGGCAGCCCTGGTACACATGTAGTACCGGGCG
>CAZYHL010000035.1:0-11881 GCA_964646795.1 uncultured Syntrophomonadaceae bacterium | reverse complement strand
CGGCAGTATGTGGTCAAAGACGGTGAAGTCGTGATTGTCGACGAGTTTACCGGCCGGCTGATGTTCGGCCGGCGCTACAGCGACGGGCTTCATCAGGCTATCGAGGCCAAGGAAGAAGTACAGGTGGCCAGAGACAGTCAAACCCTTGCATCCATCACCTTCCAAAACTATTTCCGCATGTACAAGAAATTGGCGGGCATGACGGGAACAGCTAAGACGGAAGAGGACGAATTTATTAAAATTTATAACTTGCCAGTAATTGTTGTCCCTACCAATGAAGAAATGATCAGGGATGACCTTTCGGATGTGATTTATAAAACGGAGAAAGCCAAGTTTGGCGCCGTAGTGGATGAAATAGCAGCCCGGTACCGCCAGGGACAGCCGCTCCTTGTCGGCACCATTTCCATCGAGAAGTCCGAGGAATTAAGTGCCCTGCTTAGTAAACGGGGCATCAAGCATAATGTCCTTAATGCCAAGCATCATGAACGGGAGGCTGAAATAGTTGCCCAGGCAGGGAAAAAAGGAGCGGTCACTATCGCCACCAACATGGCGGGGCGGGGGACCGACATCGTGCTGGGGGGCAACATGGACGCGGAAAAAGAAGCGATTGCCGCCAATGAGGAGCTGTCTGCCGCCGCAAAAGAAAGTCTGCTTAAAGAACTGAAAGCCAAATGGCAAAAAGAACATAACGAAGTTGTCGGCGTAGGGGGGCTTCACATTATCGGTACCGAACGCCACGAAAGCAGGCGCATCGACAACCAGCTGCGGGGTCGCTCAGGCCGTCAGGGAGACCCGGGCTCCTCCCAGTTTTTTATCTCCCTGGAAGACGACCTCATGCGCCTTTTCGGCGGGGATAGCATTGCCGGGGTTATGGATAAGCTGGGGGTGGAGGAAGATATTCCCATCGATCATCCCTTGATCAGCCGTGCCATCGAGAATGCCCAGAAGAAAGTTGAAGCCCGCAACTTTGATATCCGGAAGCATGTCCTGGAGTATGACGATGTTATCAACCAGCAGCGGGAGGTTATTTATAAGCAGCGCCGTCAAGTACTGGAAGGAGAAAATATCAAGGAAATTATTCTTGACATGATTGAAGAAGCTGTTCAAGAAACTGTCTTTCGGTTTTGCGACGAGAAGATTTTCCCTGAAGATTGGGATTTGCAGGCGCTCATCACGGCCGGAGAAGAAGTATTTCTCCCTGCCGGGGCGTTCAGGAAAGCCGACCTGGACGGCAAGTCCGGGGAAGATATCCAGGAGCTTTTCTTGACCGAGGCTTTAAAACTCTATGAATACAGGGAAAAAACCTTGGGCAAAGAAACCTTTCAAGAGCTTGAACGGGTTGTTCTCCTCAGGGTGGTGGACAGCAAATGGATGAATCATCTTGATATTATGGATGACTTGCGCCAGGGGATCGGCCTCAGGGCTTACGGCCAACGCCACCCGCTCATCGAATACAAGAATGAAGCTTATGCCGTCTTTCAGGGAATGATAGATACTATCAGGGAGGAAGTTGTTAAACTCATTTTCAGGGTGCAGCTTTCCGGCAGGCCCGAGCGCCGTTCCGTGGTATCGGAGGCGGTGGCATCCCTGGCAACCCGGGAAGACGTAGCCCAGCTGGGAGGCGGTGAAGCCCAAAAACCGCAGCCCAGGCGGGTGGAAAAAGTCGGCCGCAACGATCCTTGTCCCTGCGGCAGCGGCAAGAAATATAAAAAGTGCTGCGGTCAGTGATTAGCGCTAATAATGTTTTAAGGAGGCAAACATGATTTCGGAATTAAAGGTATTTATAGCCGAATACAGTGACAAAATAACAGAATTGAGGGACTCTCTTTGACCTTCCTGAACTGGAAGAGGAAAGGAAAAGACTGGAAATGAAAATGGCGGCGCCGGATTTCTGGGAGAACCGTGAGGAAGCCCAGGCCGTTATTTCCCGGCTGAATTATTTGAAGGAAAGAATAGAATCCGTCCGAGGCCTGGAACAAGACCTCTCCGATTTGGAAGTGTTGCTGGAACTGGCGGCGGAAGATGAAGGCGAAGCGGCTCTTAAGGAAGCCATGACGGTTAAAGCCGGCCTGGAAAAAAATTATGCAAGCCTGTCCCTGTCCCTTATGCTCGGCGGCAAGTTTGACCAAAACAATGCCATCCTGTCCCTTCACCCGGGTGCCGGAGGCACCGAGTCCCAGGACTGGGCGGAGATGCTCCTCAGGATGTATACTCGTTGGGCGGAAAAACGCAATTTCCAGGTTGAGCTCCTGGATTTGCTGCCGGGAGACGAGGCAGGGATAAAAAGTGTCACATTCCTGGTAAAAGGCCTTTACGCTTATGGTTATTTAAGGCCTGAACGGGGTGTTCACCGGCTCGTACGGATTTCACCTTTTGATACCGGCGGCCGCAGGCATACCTCTTTCGCCTCCCTGGATGTGCTCCCGGAGGTAGATGATTCTCCGGAAATGGAGCTTAATCCCGAGGATTTACGGATTGACACGTTTCGTTCTCACGGTGCGGGCGGGCAGCATGTAAATACTACCGATTCCGCTGTCAGGATTACCCACATCCCCACGGGGATAGTAGCCACCTGTCAGAATGAACGTTCCCAGCACAGCAACCGGGATAAAGCCATGCGCATCCTTAAAGCTAGGCTGGCCGACCTTTACCAGCAGCAGCAGGAGGAAGACTTGAAAGACTTAAGGGGTGAGCATAAAGATATTGCCTGGGGCAGTCAAATCCGTTCCTATGTTTTCCATCCTTACTCCCTGGTTAAAGACCACAGAACCCAACTGGAAATAGGGAATGTGCAAAGTGTCATGGAAGGGGAATTAGACCAGTTCATAGAGGCCTACCTGCGTCAATTTTCCCGTGAATCATAAAAAAGGCGGGTAATAAATTGTGCGGAGAACATGGTTAGACAATCTAAAAAACCTGGTTATGATCATTTTCGGGGTTGCTTTCATGGCCGTGTCGCTGAATATTTTTTTGATTCCTAACCTGATTGCGGCCGGCGGCGTGAGCGGTCTTGGCATAATATTGCTTCACCTCATTAACGTACCTATTGGAGTGACGATCCTGGCGGCGAACCTTCCTTTGATGCTCATCACCTGGCGGGTTATCGGTTTAAAATTTGTGGTCAATTCCGTGTTCGGAGCCTTGCTCTTATCACTGCTTGTCGAGGCTTTAGCCTTTTTGCAGCCTGTCACAGGTGATTTGCTGTTGGCGTCAATATATGGCGGCATTCTCATGGGCATCGGTACCGGCATTGTCTTCAGAGCCCAGGGTTCTACCGGGGGCACAGCCCTGGCGGCCCGTTTAATCAACCATTACTTTGGTTTCACCATCGGCCAGAGCTTTCTCTTTATAGATTTTTTTGTTATCGCCCTTGCCCTTGTCATTTTTAATCCCGAGGTTGCTCTGTATGCGCTTCTTTCATTATTTGTTGCCAGCAAGGTTACAGACCTGGTCCAGGAAGGGTTGGCCTTTTCCAAGGCGGCCCTGATTATCTCCCGGCAAAGCAGGCAAATAGCCGGCCGGGTTATGGAGGAAATGAACCGGGGCGCTACCGTGATGAAAGCTGAAGGGGCTTTTACAGGGGAAGAAAAGGAAGTGCTGCTGGTGGTGATGAGCCAGGGAGAAGTTAGCCGGTTAAAAGCCCTGGTTTATGCTATCGATCCTCAGGCTTTTGTTGTCATCAGCAATGCCAGCGAAGTACTGGGGGAGGGCTTTAGGCCGCGTACATAGTCAGCAGTCATTATATAATTAACTAATTCTAATATTGGAGGTGCCTTTGTGACACATATGTCCGAATTAAAGGAAATAGCTTTATCTTTGCGCCGTGATATCCTTAAAATGCTGACGGAAGCGGGTTCGGGACATACGGGCGGTTCCTTGTCCGCAGTGGAAATTCTTACAGTACTCTATTTTCGCAGGCTGCGTATTAATCCGGAAATGCCCGGCGCTCCCGGCAGGGATCGTTTTGTCCTCAGTAAGGGTCATGCAGCCCCGGCTCTTTATGCGGCTTTGGCGGCCAGAGGGTTCTTTAAGCCTTACCGTTTAGCCACTTTGCGAAAAATAAATTCTCCGCTTCAGGGCCATCCCTGCATGCGCAAGGTGCCAGGGGTTGAAATAAGTACCGGCTCCCTGGGCCAGGGTCTTTCCGCAGCTAACGGAATGGCTTTGGCGTCCAGGCTGTCTTCTCTTCCCTACCGCGTTTATGTTCTTTTAGGAGACGGGGAAAGCCAGGAAGGGCAGGTTTGGGAAGCAGCCATGACGGCAGCCCACTATCATTTGGATAACCTGGTGGCTTTTATAGATCATAACGGGCTTCAGATTGACGGACCCACGTCGGCAGTCATGTCGGTAGAACCCCTTGCCGCTAAATGGCGCGCTTTCGGCTGGCATGTCTTTGAGATAGACGGCCATGATATGCTGGAAATAGTCCAAACTCTGGACGAGGCCCAGGAAATAAAAGGGAAACCCGTTATGATTATAGCCCATACCGTCAAAGGAAAGGGCATCAGTTTTATTGAAAACCAGGTAGACTGGCACGGCTCGGTTCCTACTCCCGCGGAACTTGAACTGGCTTTAAAAGAACTGAAGGAAAAGGGAGGGAGTGATTATAATGACTGAAAACATTGCTACCAGGGACGCTTACGGCAATTATCTTTTGAGTCTGGGTGAAAAGAATAAAAAAATAGTGGTTTTGGACGCGGATTTGTCCAAATCAACGAAGACGAATAAGTTTGCCCAAAGGTTTCCCGAGCGTTTCTTCAATATGGGCATTTCCGAAGCGGATATGATGTCAACAGCGGCCGGCTTTGCGGCCAGCGGGTTTTTGCCTTTTGCCAGCACATTTGCTGTTTTTGCCACCGGCAGAGCCTATGACCAGATCCGTAACTCCATTGCCTACACCGGTTTAAGCGTTAAAATAGCCGCAACCCATGCGGGCCTTACCGTGGGGGAAGACGGTGCTTCCCACCAGATGCTGGAAGATATTGCCCTCATGCGTGTACTACCCAACATGACGGTGCTGGTGCCTGCGGACGGGCCGCAAACAGAGAGGGTGATGGAGGCGGCTGTTGCCAAAAAAGGCCCTGTATACATTCGGTTGGGCCGTCCCAAAGTCCCTGTTATCAGCGGCAGAAAAGCTTCTTTTGAGATCGGCCGGGGTGATGTGCTGCTGGAGGGCGAAGACCTGACTGTCATAGCCTGCGGTATCATGGTAGCGGCCGCTTTGGAGGCTGCTGCGCTTTTAGCTGAAAAGGGGATTAAGGCCCGTGTCGTCAACATGGCTTCGATAAAACCTTTGGATGGAGAGCTTGTTTTAACATGCGCCAGGGAAACCGGCGCTCTGGTTACCGCGGAAGAACATAGTGTCATCGGAGGCTTAGGGGGAGCTGTTGCGGAGCTGGTCTGCAGTCATTGCCCTGTGCCTGTCGAACGGGTTGGTGTGCAGGATACTTTTGGTGAATCCGGCGCGCCTGACGAACTCCTGAAAAAATACCGGCTAACGGCCGGAGATATTGCTGCCGCCGCCGGCAGAGCCTTAAAAAGGAAGTAAAATTAATTTTATTTTAATGCTCTACCCCTGCCGCCTCTTTAAAGGTGGCTTTTTTTTCATTTATTTTAAGATAATTTAATGTATTTTAAAGGAATCGGCTCCCTTTTGTCGAAATTATGTCAAGCAGAGCATGATACAACATCGATTAAAGAGGAGTTTTTTTATAGTTATGATTGAGATGCGGCACGTGTACAAGGTTTACCCTAACGGCACCGAAGCTCTCTCCGATATAAGTTTCAGCGTTGACAAGGGTGAGTTTGTGTTTATTATAGGTACGAGCGGCGCCGGCAAATCCACCTTAATAAAGATGTTTATCCGGGAAATTGTCCCGGAACGCGGCACCCTTAAGGTCAACGGGAAAGACATTGTCAAAATGAAACGGCGGGAAGTTCCCTATTTGCGAAGAAACATCGGGGTAATATTTCAGGATTTCCGCCTGCTTAAGAATTACAACGTTTTTGAAAATGTGGCTTTTGTGCTCAAGGTCACCGGACACAGCGCTAAAGAAATAAGCAAACGGGTTCCCGAGGTCTTGGAACTGGTAGGGTTAGGAGAAAAACTGAAATCGAAACCCGAGGAATTATCGGGAGGGGAACAGCAGCGAGTTTCCCTGGCCAGGGCCTTAGCCCCGCAGCCTTCGATGATAATAGCCGATGAGCCGACAGGCAACTTGGATCCCACAACATCAAAAGAAATAGTGGGGATTTTAAAGAACATTAACATACGCGGCACTACGGTCGTAATGGCTACCCATGCCGAAGAAATTGTCAATACATACCGCCAGCGGGTGATAGTTCTGGATAAAGGCTCCCTGGTTATGGATAAAGCACAGGGAGGTTACAGCCATGACGAGTCTTAGAAACTTTCCTTACTTTTTCAAGGAAGCGTTGAAGAGCCTTTGCCGGAACGGCTGGATGAGCTTGGCTTCCGTGGCCGTTGTCGCCGTAACCCTCTTTCTATTGGGTGCTTTCCTGTTGGTTAATTATAATGTAAATCTCTTTACGGAAGATATCAAGGATCAGGTGGAAATCGTTGTTTACCTAGATGATATTAGTACTACCGAAAGGGAAGATTTAAGAATCCGTATTATCGGACTGGAAGAAATACAGGAAGTAAAGTTCGTCTCCAAAAGGGAGGCCCTGGAGAGGCTGAAAGTCAGCATGGGAGATCGGGCCAGTTACCTTGAGGATTATGAAGATGATGCCAATAACCCTTTAGACAATTCTTTTGAAGTAAAAACCGTTGTGCCGGAGGATGTTTCCGTTGCGGCCCAAAATATCCGGAAATTTGCCGGAGTGAATAGGGTTGACTACGGAGAAGGCTTTGTTGAGCGGCTTTTTGAACTGACCAGGGGCGTAAAGCTGGCTGTTCTTATCTTTATGCTCTCCCTGGGGATAACAGCCGTGTTCCTTATAGGCAACACAATCAAATTAACGGTTTTCAGCAGAAGCGATGAAATCAAGATTATGAAGTATGTGGGAGCAACCGATTGGTTTATCCGTTGGCCTTTTCTTTTTGAAGGCCTGCTGCTGGGTTTCTGGGGAGCGTTTTTACCGTTCTTGTGCCTTAATTACGGCTATTGTTTTCTGGTTGATGCCTTCCAGGCCCGGGTTGCCTTCCTGGCTTTTGTGCCGCCCCAGCTGATTACATCGGGGCTTTTGCAGGCGCTTTTGCCTCTGGGCGTATTTATCGGTGGTTTAGGCAGTATGCTTTCAACCCAGAGGTTTTTAAAAGTTTAGTTAACGGAAGAGAGGAGGAGAAGAATGACGGTTAAAAAACAGCACAAGGTTATTATAATGATACTGGCTATTCTCATGACAGCGCTTTTAGTTATGCCCAATGTTTCCGCCAATCAGCTGGATGATAAAAAAGATGAACTTGACAGTATCAAGGATGAAATCAAGGAAGAAAAAAAGGAGCTTCAGAAATATAAGAGCAAGGAGCAAGAACTCCTGGCGGAAATAGAAGCTCTGGAAAAAAGCATCGCTAAAATTACCAAAGAACTGAATGTGCTGACCAAGCAAATCAGGCAAACCGAGGAAGAAATAACCGTGACGGAAGCGGAACTGGAGGATGCCGAGGAAAGGCTCAGAACGAGGGAAGAGTTCCTAAAACGCAGAATCAGGGCTATTTATGAGATGGGCGAGGTCAAATACCTGGAGGTTGTGTTTGAAGCCGCCAGCTTTTCTGACTTTATTACCCGGTTTAACGACTTGCAGCTCATAATTGACGAAGACACCCGGCTCTTGGAAATAGTCCAAAAAGAGCGGGAAGAACTGGAACTCAGGATGCAAGAGTTGGAAGACAAGAAGACCGACTTGGTCAATATGCGGCGCGAGAGTATTGTTAAAAAAGAAAAAATAGAAAAACAAACGACGGATCTAGCCGTTCTTTTGACAGCGGTGAGGGAAGAATTTGAAAAGCAGGAACAATATATCAAGGGAATGGAGAAGGAAGCCAAGCAAATCGAAAAAATTATCAAGGAACTGGAAGCAGCTCAATTAGCATCCCGGGGCGGTCCGGCAGGACAGCTTAGCTGGCCTCTGGCTAATTACGGCCTGGGTTACGTAACGTCCTGGTACGGCAATAGGGTAAATCCCATCACCGGAAAGCCGGGGCAGTTCCACGGCGGTATAGATATTGGGGCTCCCCGGGGTACCCCAATCAGGGCGGCGGCCGACGGCACAGCCTATCCATATAGTGGTCCGAGCTATGGCAATTATGTTATTGTCATTCACGGAGGCGGGGTTTCCACCCTTTATGCCCATGCGCAGAAAACCATGGTGGCAGCAGGACAAACGGTTTCCCGGGGCGATACCATTGCCCTGGTAGGTTCCACGGGAGATTCTACGGGGCCGCATCTGCACTTTGAAGTAAGGGAAAACGGGGTAAGGGTCAATCCTATGAATTATTACAAGTAAAGAAAACTTGGACGTAAAAGTATCAAAGGCCGGTTTTTCCCGCAGACGGCGGGATAAGCCGGCCAATTTCTTTAGGGCTCGGTTTTAAAGGACGGCACTAAGTAAGAAACAGCATGTCGGCAAAACCCTAACCCGTTGGCAGGATCTCTCTCTAATGAAAATAAGCAGGAAAATAACTTCATATAATAGAATTGGTAACTATTAAAATAAAGGGTTTATCGTTAGATTCCCGGAAAGCTGGTGAGAAGAGTGAAAAGCAGGAAGCTGGCAGCTCTCTTTGTTTTTTTACTTGTAATAAGCAACATCCTAACATATTTTTTAGCCAGAAACAAAGAAGCGGAGATAAGTACCGGCAATGAATCAGATGGATTCTCCGTTTCTGCGGAAGCGGCCGGTAACGAGGAAGCCCTGCCTCTCTTTAGGGAAGTGCTGGAGATAATCCAAAATTACTATATAGAAGAAGTAGACATAAATAAGCTGGAAGAAGGGGCTATCAAGGGGATGCTGGAAATATTGGAGGACCCCCAGACCAATTTTCTCAGTCGGGAATCCATGGAAGATATGCTGCTTCAAACCATGGGCAGCTACGGCGGATTAGGAATTCACATTGCTAATCTGGAAGAATATGTGGTGATTATTTCGCCTATTAGAGGTACCCCGGGGGAGAAAGCAGGGCTGCTTGCCGGTGATTTAATCCAGGAGATTGACGGAGAAAATATTGAAGGCTTCTCTGCCAATGAAGTGGCGTTGATACTACGGGGTACTCCCGGCGAACCTGTTACTCTCAAGGTTAAACGGGAAGGCATCGGTGAGCTGGAATTTATGATAACCAGGGAAATAATTGAACTTGATTCCGTTTATGCCGAATTGCTGTCTGAAGGTATCGGCTATATCTATATCAGCAATTTTGATGATACCACCGGCAAGGAGTTTTCCGAGGCCTTAGACCGTCTGGAGGGAGAAAATATCAGTGGTCTCATCCTGGATTTGAGAGATAACCCGGGCGGCATTTTAACCGAAGCAATCCGGGTAGCGGAGGCAATTGTTCCTGCCGGCCCCATCGCTCATGTGGTTGACGGAGAGGACAAAATCCTCGAGACCTACTACTCCAGGCAAGAGGAAAAACCTTATCCTATCGTAACTTTAGTAAACGGTTACAGTGCCAGTGCCGCGGAAATACTGGCCGGAGCCCTTCAGGACAGCGGCGGGGGCCTTTTGGTAGGGACAAAGACCTTTGGCAAGGCTACTGTCCAGAACCTTCTTGATCTTCCTGATAAAATGGGGCTTCGTTATACCGTTGCCAAGTACCTGACTCCCGCTGGCCGTAATATCCACGGGGAAGGGTTGGAGCCTGATTATGTCATCGAGCTGCCCGCATTTTTTCAACTGCCCTTTTATGCTTTACCCGCGGACGAAGGTCTGAAAAAGGAGGACAGCGGCGAAGCCGTAGAAATCCTGAAGGAAATGCTCAGGGCTTTGGACTATGATTCCGGTTACGGCAATTATTTTGACGCAAAAATGGAAACGGCCCTCAGGCTATTCCAAAGAGATAACGGCCTCGCACCGACAGGCAGGTTTTCACCGGAAACTCACGTTGCCGTTTGCAGGAAGATGGAGGACTTACTTGCCCGGTTCGATACCCAGTTGGAAAAAGCGTTGGCCGTTGTTAAAGGCCATTGATTTAGGCAGGAAGTGATTATAGTGGAAATATTCTCAGCTATAGGAGAGCTTTTTCTTAAAACTTTTGTCTCCGTGCCTTTGAATGTCTTGTTTTGGGTCGTGCTTATAATCATCTTTACACAGTTCAGGCGGATTGCGGGCATGGAAAAAAAGTTATTCGGCCGGGTTAAAACAAAAATACCGCAACGGCTGGTTACCTCCCTTTCCTTTGGCATAATAGGCGGTTTCGCCGCCAGCCTCCTTCTTTTCCTGTTGGGAGTATCCCTGACGGAAATAGGAATTATTTATATACTGCCCCTGGCCCTGCTGCTCATGCTGATTAAAATGCGTTATCTTTGTTTTGCTTATGCAGGAGGCATAATTGCCTTCCTGGCTTCGATTATTCAGCTGTTTCCCGCTGTACCCTTTTTTGAAACTCCGGTTATAGCCGGCATCTACCACTTGCATGTTCCCGGGCTTCTTTCTCTGATTGCCGTGCTGCATTTTACCGAAAGCGTTCTTATGCGTCTCAGCGGGCATTTACATCCCAGTCCTGTTTTTGTGAAAACGCCTCAGGGTAAAATAGTCGGCGGTTTTTCGCTCCAGTCGTTTTGGCCTCTTCCCTTAGTAGGTCTGGCGGTAGCGGCAGCCCTGCAATTTCCTGTTGCGGGAGAAACCATTCCGATGCCGGATTGGTGGCCTTTATTAGGTACTGCCTGGAGTGCCATTGATGGGGAGGAACTGGTTTTTTTAATGCTGCCCCTGGTAGCCTGGCTGGGCTACGGCGATATTGCCTTAAGTTTATCCCCCCGGGAAAAGGTACGCCTTTCCTCTCGCAACCTGGCCCTTTACAGCCTTGGTCTGTTGTTCCTTGCCTTTTTGGCAGCTCACTATCCTTTGCTGTGCTTCCCAGCCGCCTTGTTTTCGCCCCTTGGCCACGAGTTGGTTATCCGCATTGGCAATAAGTTGGAGTTTCAGGGCAATTACCTTTATGCGCCTCCGGTAAAAGGCGTTAAAGTACTGGATACATTTCCCTCTTCTCCGGCTGCATCCGTCTTTGAGCCGGGCGATGTGATTTTAACCGTTGCCAGCGAAGAGGTCAACAGCATCCCGGATTTCTGGAAAGCTATTTACCATTACTATCCTTATCTTTATCTGGAGATACAAAAACCTGACGGCAGGCTGGAAAAGAAGAAGTTATCCCTTCCTTCCCGGGACATTCGGAATATGGGGGTAATCTTGGTTCCCGAAAACCCTCCTGCTTATACCGTCTTAAAATATTAATTGCGGCAACTTGCCCCGATGTTTTTTATTGCGACTTGTCCGCTCGATTGAAAATATGATATAATTTTTTTAAGGTTTAATAATCTTAAGGACCAAGGCCTAACACTATTTACATAATATCCTGCTTGCAGAGCCCAGGCCCGCAATGACCTTTTACTTGTTGTAAAAGAGGAGAGGAGCCGGACAGGATTTAATTAATGGAAGGAGGAGGTGACTAGGGGGGCAGAGCTTTAAAGGTATAAGCGGACGCTAGTAAGTAAGTTTTTGGTTAAATAATATTAAGGGAACGGAGGCAAGTTAATTAATGACCAGATCCAGAAGCAGTACAAATATGGTGACCTGTTATTCACCCAAATTGGCCTATAACGGCTATACCTTATTTTCCTTGTTTGGAGAATGCTGCATATGGCTTATTGATATGAAAGGAAGATTCGTGCACAACTGGGATGTGCCCTACACCCCCGCCTGT
>CAZYHL010000034.1:0-12159 GCA_964646795.1 uncultured Syntrophomonadaceae bacterium | reverse complement strand
TACCGGCGGACAGCATCGTTCCGTGGTTATCGTCAATAAATTGGCTCCTTATCTCAAAAATCTTGGCTACCAGGTAATTATTGAACACCGAGACATGGGGAAAATATAGGAGGAGCTTATGCGGAAGTTATTAAAATGGCTCTATCCCGGCTTGGGAATAAAGCGCTGGCTACTGCTCTTTGGTTTGGGCGGGTGTCTTTTTGTTACGGGAGTTGTATTGCTGCTTGGGGCCGGGCGGGTTTGGCAAATCGGTTCTTTTGTGCTGCAGCATGTCAGAAAAATAATGGGAATGTCTCCTGTGGCGGGTACGGGGATGCTTTTACTGGCCGGCTTGGTTTTGATGTGGCTCGGCGGGCGGAACCTAGCTAATTCAATTATCGGCCTTTTTTTGCCCCGGGAAGAAGGGAAAGTCGTTGATCTGCTTTATTCACGCCGATTTTTACAGCGGGGTCCTCATATTGTGGCCATTGGTGGCGGTACCGGTCTTTCAGTTATTTTAAGAGGCCTCAAAGAATATACCTCTAATATAACAGCCGTTGTAAATGTCTGTGATGACGGCGGCAGCTCCGGCCGTCTCAGGGGAGACATGGGCATTCTCCCCCCCGGTGATATCCGTAACTGCCTCCTGGCCCTGGCCGATACGGAACCTGTTATGGAGAAACTGTTCCAGCATCGTTTTTCCAAGGGTGAATTAGAAGGGCACAGCTTTGGCAACCTTTTCATCGCTGCCATGGCCGAGATGATGGGGTTTAAGTCTGCCGTGAAAGAGTTCAGCAAGGTGCTAGCCGTTAGGGGCAGGGTGCTGCCCGTTACTTTAAACAAGGTTGTCCTGGTTGCCGAACTGGACAACGGGCGGGAGCTGCGCGGCCAGTCCGCCATTGCCGCGACTACTACGCCGATCGAGGAGGTATATTTAGACCCGGGCAGCAGCAGGCCTTTGGATGAGGTTTTAGAGGCCATAGCCGGAGCCGATGCGATTATCCTGGGACCCGGCAGTCTTTTTACCAGCATTATACCAAACCTGCTGGTGCCGGGAGTGGCCCAGGCTATAGCCGCAGCCCCGGGAGTAAAGTATTATGTCTGCAACACAAAAGTGCAGCGGGGGGAAACATCCGGTTTTTCAGCCCTGGATCACTTGCAGACAATTGAAAAATACCTGGGCGAAGGGGTTTTGAACTATTTTGTAGTTAACGAGGTTAAAAAAACAGCCGGAGAAGAAAAAGCAAAGGCCGGCTCTGTCGCTGGGGTGACGGACGATTTTTTGACCCTCGATAATATGGTGAGCTGGAATAACATTGAGATACTTAAGGGTTCCCTGGCAGCGCCGGAACACCCGGAACGTCATGATTCTGTGGCCTTAAGTAAGCTGATTATGGAAAACCTCCTCAGTGAGGGACGCCTTTTAGACAGTACCAGCCATTATATCACCCAGCTCCTTAACCAAGAAAAGCAGGCTGAAAAGCGAGGGATGCCTCTATGACAAGTTTTTCAGTCAAAGTAAAGGAATCCCTGACCAGATTTCCCATGGAAAATTCCTGCTGTCTGTTAGCGGAGCTGGCGGCGTGCCTCCATATCAAGGGCAGTATCGAGATTGCCGAAGGCAGGCTGGCCTTAGCGGTAGTATCAGAAAACCCTGCAGTCATCCGGCGGGTATATTCCCTGCTAAAAAGGACATTTTCCCTGAACTCGGAAATATTCTTCCGCAAGAAAACCAGGCTGAAAAAAAACCATATCTTTCTGCTGCAGATTCGAGGCGAAGAGGACGTCCGCTTAATCCTGCGTTTTCTGGGGCGAAAAGAGAAAGAGAGTCAATGGGCAAAGGGCCCGCCGCCTTCTTTAGTTAAAGAACAATGCTGTAAAAAAGCCTATTTAAGAGGAGCTTTTTTAGCAGGAGGTTACATCAGCAGCCCCAGCTCCGCCTACCATCTGGAAATAGCGGCGGATTACGAAGAACACATAAAAACGCTCCTTACCCTTTTAAAAGATTTTGGCTTAACAGGAAGGGTAAGCAAGCGGAAAACAGCTTGGGTATTATATTTAAAAGGAAGCGAGGCTATAGCGGATTTCCTGCGTATTATCGGAGCTTATGAGGCTCTATTTTCCTTTGAGAATGTCCGGGTTATGAAAGAGATGCGCAACCGTGTGAACCGTCTGATTAATTTTGAAACGGCCAACCTGAACAAAACCGTTGAAGCGGCATTAAAACAAGTTAATGATATCAAGCTGATTCAGAAACATCTGGGTTCACAAAAGATACCGGCTAACATTAAACCTCTGGCTGCTTTAAGGCTTGCTTACCCCGAGGCAACACTGGAAGAACTTGGAGCCATGCTGAATCCGCCTTTGAGTAAATCGGGCGTGAACCACCGGTTTCGTAAGCTCCGGGAGATAGCGGCAAAATTACAACCTTAATAATTTAACGGCAGGATAATATAAAAAGCGCGGCGAAGTAATAATAATTAAAGCCGTGCCGAAAGTTTATTGTCTTTTGGGCATGTTTAATGATTTTATTTTCACAATATTTAGATAAGATTTTAGAGCTTAAATTTAAAACCGAACCTTTTGGGGGAAACAGTATGAGCGTTGCTCAAGAATTAAGACTGGAACAGTCGCAAAAACTGATATTTACACGGGAACTGCAACAGGCTATTATGCTGCTGCAGCTGCCTGCTCCTGAGCTCGGCCGTTACCTTGAAGAGGAATTAATCGTCAATCCGGTATTGGAGATTGGCGAGTGGGAACGGGAAGAAGAATATGAGCCGAGCGCCAGGGAGGAGGAAGAAGAGAAAAACCTTAATTGCTGGGAAGAATATTTTCAAGAACAGTTGGACGGTGAGCAATCCTTTCTAGCCCGGCAGCCGGAAGAGAACAACTATGAGAACTATGTCGCCGGCAGCTGCACCTTGCAGGAGCACTTGCTGCTACAGCTGGGATTATCACAGCTGTCTCCCCGGGAAAAAATGATTGGGGAGTTTATCATCGGCAATATTAACCGTAATGGTTATTTGGCGGGCAGTACGGAAGAATTGAGTTCTTTGATTGGCGTGCAGCAAAAAGAACTGGAAGGAGTCCTTGCGGTTATCCAAACTTTTGACCCTGCGGGAGTGGGCGCCCGTTCTCTGCGGGAATGTCTCCTGATCCAGCTAGGTGAACTTGAAACAGCGGCTCCGCTGGCAAGGGAAGTTGCCGCCGGGTATTTACCCCAGGTGGCGGATAACAGGTTAAGGGAAATTGCCGTTGCTTTAAATGCGGACGTTAATCAGATTCAAGCTGCTGTTGATATTATTCGTTCGCTGGATCCGAAACCTGGCTGTTCCTTCGGAGGCAGCCGGGATACAAGATACTTGATTGCTGATTTAGTGGTGGAAAAGGTTAACAAGGAGTATATTACTTTGGTAAACGATTCCCTTATCCCCCGTCTTACCATTAACTCCTACTACCGCAGCTTATTGCAGCGTAAAGAAGAAAATATGATTTCTGCTTTCATCAGGAAGCGCCTGGATTCCGCTTTGTGGCTTATTCGCAGCATCGAACGCCGCCGTTTGACTCTTTACCGGGTGATGGAACAAATTGTCAAAGTACAGGCGGGCTTTTTCGATAGCGGCATTAATTATCTCAGACCCTTGACGTTAAAAGAAATAGCCGAGGAAATAGGTGTTCATGAATCAACTGTCAGCAGGGCGGCGTCAAACAAATATGTTCAAACACCTCGAGGCCTTTTCCCGCTTAAATTCTTTTTTTCCAGCGGGTTAGATAAATATAACGGTGAAACGGTTTCTTCATCAAGTATAAAGCAACGTTTACGAGAGCTGGTCGGACAAGAAGATGCCTCTAAGCCTTTAAGCGATCAAAAAATGGTGGGAATCCTGAGGAATAAAGGGATTCTCATATCCCGCCGTACTGTGGCTAAGTACCGGAAGGAGCTGAATATTCCTGCTTCCGGTAAAAGAAAGCGGCACTATTAAAAGACCAGTTTGTGGTATGATATAATAATAGCAGGCGCATAAAAGCGCTGCCGCACTGTAAGAAAAAAGTAAGGTAATACTTCACCCTTGGCGGGATCATAATATGAAGGCCTGGACTATTATGTTCCCGGCATAAAGGAGAATCTTCTTGCCAAACAAGCTGCAATTATTAAAAAGAATAACCCCGGAAGTTACTTTTATCTTAAAGCAGCGCTATGATATGCTGAATACCATTCAATCCTTCCAACCCATCGGCCGCCGCCTGCTAGCTTTAAAAACAGCTGTAAGCGAAAGGATAACCAGGCGGGAGTTAAACCTGTTGCAGAAAGAGGGCTTTGTCTTGATTGGGGCGGAAGGTGTTTCTCTTACCTTGGAAGGTGCGGCACTTCTCAATGATATGCAGCCTTTGCTGCGGGAAATATTAGGTCTTAACCGCTTGGGGGAAGAGTTGGCCCAGAGGTACGGGCTCACGAAGGCTCTGGTAGTTCCCGGCGACAGCAGCGAAGATGAAAAAGTGCTCAGAGACATTGCTCGGGCTGCTGCCCTTGTATTAAAAGAAAGAATTAAGGCCGATTCCGTTATCGCCGTCATGGGCGGCTCGACCTTGGCCGGCTTGACGGAGATGTTTACAGGTATGAGCTTGCCTGCCGTTACGGTAGTGCCCGCCAGGGGCGGGCTGGGGGAGAGGGTGGAAACCCAGGCTAATACTATTGCAGCCAAACTGGCTAATAATTTAGGCGGCAGGTACAGACTGCTTCACATCCCCGAAAATTTAGACCCCCTTACCTTGAAAACCCTCCTTGCGGACCGGCGTATCCAGGAAGTAATCAATACAATCAAAAAAGCGGATATACTTATTTATAGTGTCGGCCGTGCCGATGTCATGGCCAGGCGCCGCGGCCTATCCCTTGAAAATATGGAAAAACTGCTTGAAAAAGGAGCTGTTGCCGAGACACTGGGAAATTATTTAAATGATCAGGGGGAAGCGATCGAGAGGGCGCCCAGCATCGGCCTGGAGTTTGCCGACATGTCCCGGCTGACCCTAACTTTAATGGTTGCCGGAGGGAGATTTAAAGCCGATGCGCTGGCGGCGGCTTTGAAAGAAAACAATGCCCGGATGTTGGTTACCGATGAAGGCGCTGCCAGGGAAATATTGGCAGATTTAATTTAAATTATTTGACAGGAGGGATATAATGGTTTTATTGAGGTGGAATGTAAGGAAACCCGGCGGCTAATAATATATATAGCAATAAGATTGAATTTGATTTTTCCGGGTCGGAAAGGATTAATTAACTTCAAAAAGAGAAGGAGAGTGTTGAGATGGTACGTCTTGGAATTAACGGTTTTGGCAGAATCGGCCGGGGGTGCATCAGGGCTGCTTTTTCTCATCCTGAGGTGGAAATTGCGGCAATAAACAGTACCCGCCCTCCCGAACTGTTGGGGCATATGCTTAAATATGATTCTCTCTACGGTATCTTTGAACAAGAAGTCCAGGCAAAAGAAGGCATGCTGGTTGTTGGCGGAAAGGAAATTAAGATTTTAGCGGAAAGGGACCCGGCGAAACTTAACTGGGACGAAGCCGGAGTAGATATTGTCATCGAAGCCACGGGGGTTTTCCGGAACGCTAAAGATGCCGGTGTCCATGTTAAAGGCGGCGTCAAAAAAGTGATAATCACAGCACCCGGCAAGGGCGTTGATAACACTATCGTCATGGGTGTTAACGAGGATACATACGACAAAAGTAAGCATCATATTATATCCAATGCTTCCTGCACGACCAACTGCCTGGCTCCGGCAGCCAAGGTTTTGCTGGAAGGGTTCGGTATCATACGGGGGCTAATGACAACAGTTCACTCCTATACGACGGACCAGATGCTATTGGACTCGGGGCATAAAGACTTTCGCCGTGCCCGAGCGGCAGGGCTGTCCATGGTTCCAACCACTACGGGGGCGGCACAGGCGGTCGGATTGGTTTTGCCGGCGTTAAAAGGAAAATTAAACGGCCTGGCTGTTCGCGTGCCGACACCTACGGTATCCATGGTTGACCTGGTGGCGGAGTTAGGCAGGGAAACAACGGTTGAAGAGATCAATACCGCTTTTGAAGCTGCTGCCGCCGGTCCATTGAAAGGTATTCTGGGAATCACTGATTTGCCTCTGGTTTCTGTGGACTTTAAGGGGGATTCCCGTTCTTCCATTGTTGATGCCCCTTCCACCATGGTTAGTGGCGGCAATCTGGTCAAAGTACTTGCGTGGTACGACAATGAGTGGGCTTATTCTGTCCGGGTTTTAGACCTGGCCGCCTATGTGGCGCGGCAAGGCCTGTAAGAAAAGGAGGGGTCCCCGTGCATAAGAAGACCATAAAAGATATTAATATTGATGGGAAAAAGGTTTTTTTAAGGGTTGACTTCAATGTGCCCATTAAGGACGGGAAGGTAATCGATGATACTAAAATCAAGGCTGCGCTGCCTACCATTAACTACCTGCTGGAGAAAAAGTGTGCTTTGATTATTGCCTCCCACAGGGGCAGGCCCAAGGGACAGGTTAAGGAGGAACTGCGCTTAAATGAAGCGGCAGCGGTTCTCTCAGAGCTTCTGGGGCATAAAGTTATAAAGATTGATACTGTCTCGGGGGATAAGGTACGGGAAGCTGCAGCCCGCCTTAAGCCGGGAGAAATTTTGTTTCTGGAAAACGTCCGTTTTTACCCGGGTGAAGAAAAAAACGACCCGCAGCTTGCCAAGGAGTTTGGCTCGCTGGCGGATATTTTTGTTAACGACGCCTTTGCTACCGCTCACCGGGCCCATGCTTCCACAGTAGGGATTGCCTCCTTTTTGCCGTCGGTAGGGGGATTTCTCATGGAGCGGGAACTCAAATACCTGGAAGGAGCTTTGACCGACCCCCGCCGTCCGCTGGCAGCGGTGCTGGGCGGGGCCAAAGTGGCTGATAAAATAGAGCTTGTCCGCAACATGATCAAAAAGGTTGATTCTCTCCTGATCGGCGGCGGCATAGCTTGTACTTTCCTCAAAGCCAGGGGTTTTCCCATGGGAAAATCCCTGGTGGAAGAAGATAAGCTGCCCCTGGCCAAGGAATTGATGGAGGAAGCGGAAAAGCAAGGGGTTCCCCTGATACTGCCTGTTGACCTGGTGGCGGCCCGGGAGCTTAAAGAGGGTCAGGCTAGCGTAACAGTGGCCCCTGGGGAGTTGCCGGAAGAATTCATGGCCCTGGATATCGGCCCCCGGACTGTTGCGGAGTTCGGCAAACATCTTGGCGGCGCCGGTACCGTTATTTGGAACGGGCCTTTGGGAGCTTTTGAGGTACCTCCCTTTCAGGCAGGGACAGCCGGAGTGGCCCGCTTATTAAGCGAAGGGAAAGCCATCTCCATTATTGGCGGCGGTGACCTGGTAGCGGCTGTCACGCAAGCAGGCCTGGCGGCCAAGATGACCCATATTTCCACGGGCGGAGGGGCTACTTTAGAATATTTGGAAGGAAAAGAACTGCCGGGCGTAAAAATCCTGGCGGAAAAATAAAGCAGGCTTTTTGCAGGCCGGAGAGGAGTGGGCATGTCCGGAATCATCTTGGCAGCAAATTGGAAAATGAACATGAACTTGGCTTTGGGAAGTTCTTTTCTGAGCAGGTTTGAAGCGCAGCCGTTGCCTCCTGATGTGGAGGTGGTTATCTGCCCTCCCTTTACCCTTCTTTATCCCCTGGCTGAAATAATAGTGAAAACTCCTTTTAAACTGGGAGCGCAAAACATGCATTGGGAAGAGAAAGGGGCTTTTACCGGAGAGATATCACCCTTGATGCTGAAAGACCTGGGAGTGGAATACGTGATTTTGGGGCATTCTGAACGCAGGGCCCTGTTCCTGGAAAACGACGGCACGATTGCACGCAAGCTGACAAGTGCCCTGGCTAACAGCCTCCGCCCCATCTTTTGCGTGGGAGAAACCCTGGAACAAAGAGAAAACAAGGATACCTTTAACATTTTAGAGGTTCAGTTGCAAACAGGCCTTAAAGGAGTCATGAAAGAACAGGCTTCCGGTATCGTGCTGGCTTACGAGCCGGTCTGGGCTATCGGTACAGGCCGGGCTGCCCGGGCGGAAGATGCCCTTGAAGCAGCCCGGTTTATCCGGGAAGAATTCCGGACTCTTTACGGCAGCGCAGCTGCCGCAGCCCTTCCCATCCTTTACGGCGGCAGTGTTAAGGGTGAAAATGTCCGAGAGTTTATCGGGAACAAGGAAATTAACGGAGTTCTTGTGGGCGGCGCCAGCCTTGATCCTGACCAGTGGCGGATGATAATAGAAGCTGTTCGCTAAATAATGATTTAACCTAAGGTTAGGAAGCAAGAAAGGAGAATAGCATTTGGTCAGGAAACCGTGGCCTTTTGTGTTGATTGTTTTAGACGGTTGGGGCCTGAGCGGCGCTCGGAAAGGTAATGCTATCCGTATTGCCAGTACCCCGAACATGGATAGGTATGCAAAAAAATTCCCCTCTGCCGTCCTTGAGACCAGCGGCGAATCAGTGGGGTTGCCTGCCGGTCAGATGGGCAACTCCGAGGTGGGGCATTTAAATATCGGTGCGGGCAGAATAATCTATCAGGAATTAACACGAATCAACAAGGCTATTGCCGAGGGCAGCTTTGAGAAAAACCCGGTTCTGCTGGAGGCGATGGCAACTGCCTTGCGCCGCGGCAGCAGCCTGCACCTGTTGGGGTTGCTTTCCGACGGCGGTGTTCACAGCCATATCCAACACCTATATGCCCTGCTCAGCCTTGCCGCGGCGCAAGGTGTTAAAAATGTATTTCTGCACGCCTTCCTGGATGGGCGGGACGTTCCTCCCGCCAACGCCGGGGAATATATCACTGTCCTGGAAAGGAAACTGACCGAAACAAAGGGAGCCGTATTGGCAACTATCTCGGGCCGGTATTACAGTATGGACAGGGATAAGCGCTGGGAAAGAACGGAAAAAGCCTACCGTGCTTTGGCCATGGGAGTAGGGGAAAAGGCCGCCGGCGGCCTGGAAGCTCTGGAGAAGGCTTACCGCCGGGGTGAAACGGATGAATTTGTTTTGCCGACCGTAATCACGGATAGCGGTGGCCGTCCTCTTGGCAAGGTAGGGAAAGACGATGTTCTCATTTTTTATAATTTCCGCCCCGACAGGGCAAGGCAGCTTACCAGGGCTTTTACGGACAGTGATTTCCCTTATTTTGACCGGGGGGAAACGCCGCCCCTGCCCTTTTTCGTCTGTTTGACCCAATATGATAAAACGATAGCGGCTCCGGTAGCTTTTCCGCCTCAAGCCCCGGCCAATACTCTGGGGGAAGTGTTAAGCAAGGAAGGACTAAGGCAGTTACGTCTTGCGGAAACGGAAAAGTATGCCCATGTTACCTTTTTTTTCAACGGAGGCCTTGAGAAACCCTACCCCGGTGAAGAACGGATATTAGTTCCATCGCCAAAGGTAGCTACTTATGACCTCAAGCCGGAGATGAGCGCTCCCGGCGTAACGGAAGTGCTCATTGAAAACCTGGCTAGAAACAGATACGATATGATCATAGTAAATTACGCCAATCCTGATATGATAGGCCATACAGGTGTCCTGCCCGCAGTCGTCAAGGCAGTGGAAACGGTGGACAACTGCCTGGGACAGCCGGTGGACAAGGTTTTAGCACAGGGAGGCATAGTATTTATCACCTCCGACCACGGTAATGCCGAAAACATGATCGACGCAACCCGTGGCGGCCCGCATACGGCCCATACTTCCAATAAGGTGCCTTTAATTGCCGCCGGACTTGACCGGCCGTTGAGGCAGGAAGGGATTCTGGCCGACCTCGCGCCCACAATTCTCGAGGTGTTGGGAATAAGTATTCCGCGTGAAATGACAGGCAGGTCTTTGCTTAAATTATAAAGGAGGTTAATAAACCATGACGGAAATAGTACAGGTTATAGGCAGGGAAATCCTTGATTCCCGGGGCAATCCCACTGTGGAGGTGGACGTCCTGCTGGCAGACGGCGGCTTTGGGCGTTTCGGCGTTCCTTCCGGCGCTTCCACGGGCGCTTTTGAAGCCGTTGAATTGAGAGATAATGACCAGCGGCGTTACCTGGGGAAAGGTGTCGGCAAAGCAGTCAAAAATGTTAACGAGATTATTGCCCCCCGGATTATGGGGCGGGAAGCCCTGGATCAGGCGGGTCTGGATAAATTGCTCATAGAGCTAGACGGGACGGAGAACAAAGAAAAGCTGGGTGCCAACGCTATTTTGGGAGTATCCATGGCTGCCGCTAAAGCTGTAGCCTCTTCCTTGCGGCTTCCCTTTTACCGTTATATCGGCGGGGTGAAGGAAAACCTGCTGCCCGTACCAATGATGAATATCCTTAACGGGGGTAAGCATGCTGATAACAATGTGGACATCCAGGAATTTATGATTATGCCGGTGGGAGCGGAAAACTTCCGGGAAGGCCTCAGGATGGGTGCGGAGGTATTCCACCACTTAAAGAAAGTTCTTAAGGACAAAGGGCTCAACACCGCCGTGGGGGATGAGGGAGGCTTTGCCCCCAACCTAGCTTCCAACGAGGCAGCCCTGGAAGCGATGGTTGAAGCCGTGGAATCCGCGGGTTACATAGTTGGGGAAGATGTTGTCTTCGCCCTGGACGTTGCCGCTAGCGAACTGTATAAAAACGGCGTCTATCACCTAGCAGGCGAGGGTTTGGAAAAAAACTCGGGCCAAATGGTTGAGTATTACCGGAATCTGACAGATAATTATCCTATCGTTTCTATTGAGGACGGACTTGATGAAGAAGACTGGGACGGCTGGCAGGGGCTGACCGTAGCATTGGGAGAACGGGTACAGCTTGTGGGAGACGATATCTTTGTTACCAACATCAAGCGGCTTGAGCGGGGAATTGAGAAAGGCACGGCTAATGCCATTCTGATTAAGTTAAACCAGATAGGCACGCTGACGGAAACGTTGGACACCATCAGGCTGGCCCAAAAATTTGGTTATAACTGCGTCATCTCCCACCGTTCGGGCGAAACTGACGATGCAGCTATTGCCGACCTGGCCGTGGCCTCCGGGGCGGGTCAGATAAAGACGGGAGCTCCTTCCCGAGGCGAACGGGTGGCAAAGTATAACCAGCTGCTCCGGATTGAAGGAGAACTAGGCGTAGCGGGCAAGTATGCGGGTAAAAGAATTATCCGCCTCGGTTAAAATGCCCCACCGGAAATGCTGCGGTATAAATATTGTTATTTAGATTTTAATATGATAAAATGTTGGGAGGATTCCAGGACAAATTCTTGGTTTTAGGGAGGTTAAACATGGAGGTAGCTCTCAATATTGTTTACGTTATTGTTTCCGTCGGCCTAATTATCACCGTACTTATGCAGTCGGCAGGGGAAGGCGGGCTGTCGGGAGCACTGGGAGGCAGCAGCGACACATTTTTCGGTAAGAAAAAGGGATGGGATGAACTGCTGGCAAAGTTTAGCACTATTTTCGCGATTTCTTTTATGTTTCTTGCCTTTCTTCTTACTATCCTGGCAAGTTAGATAATAATACGCGAATCGCAACCTACGATTTGTATATTTTAAAAAGGAGGAGTAATTATGGAGAACCTTTCCTATCTAGCACCGGTTGCCGGTATTATTGGCCTCTTATTTGCACTATATCTAACCAACAGGGTTAACCAGGCAGACCCTGGGAACGAACGGATGAAAGAACTGGGAGATGCCATCCATGAAGGAGCTATGGCTTTCCTCAGCAGGGAATATAGAACCCTTTCGATTTTTGTTGTGGTACTTTTTGTCGCCCTGGGATTTGCGATAAA
Source organism: uncultured Syntrophomonadaceae bacterium (assembly GCA_964646795.1). Lineage (GTDB taxonomy): Bacteria > Bacillota > Dethiobacteria > PWVN01 > PWVN01 > CAZYHL01. The sequence goes on along the minus strand of CAZYHL010000034.1, from coordinate 386 downwards.
TTGGAAAACAGCAATTTGTTTTGCCGTGGGTGCCCTTTTTTCCGGGACAGCCGGTTACATAGGCATGAACATTGCTACCAAGGCTAATACCAGAACGGCTAACGCTGCCCGCGAGGGAGAGAATCCCGCACTTATTATGGCTTTTTCGGGCGGCACGGTTATGGGCATGACGGTTGTAGGTCTTGGCCTTCTCGGTTTAGGTGTTCTTTATCTGATTTTTAAAGATACCACCATTGTAAACGGTTATGCTTTAGGAGCCAGTTCCATCGCTCTCTTCGCCCGGGTGGGCGGAGGCATTTACACCAAAGCCGCCGATGTTGGCGCGGATCTGGTGGGTAAAGTAGAAGCGGGGATTCCTGAAGACGACCCCAGGAATCCGGCTACCA
>CAZYHL010000033.1:1715-12460 GCA_964646795.1 uncultured Syntrophomonadaceae bacterium | reverse complement strand
GGCGGCTTATTTCTCCGGAGGTGACGTGCCGGCTGCTTTCGCTATATGATGATTCACTGGCGTGGTCTACTAGCTCTATTGCTACTGTATTAGACACCCGCTCATATGGCTCTAGCCCTACTACTTTATCTAATAGATAAAACTAGCTATCTCTTTAATGAAATTTTCACAGATATGTTGTAAAATAGTATTCACAAGGGTCATCTCCTTTTGGTATTTAGTGTCGTGCTGATTCTATTTTACCAAAAGGATGATCTCTTGTTTTATTTTTCTCCTACAACAACTTTACACTATGAAACACTTAAATTACATTTTCTCTAAGACCCCGGCTAGCAGTTCTCCCTCTGTCGCCTCGCCTCATAAAGAAGAATGGCCCCGGCCACGGAGACATTCAAGGATTCGGCCTTGCCGCCCATGGGGATCTTAACCAGTATATCGCATTTATCTTTCACCAACCGCGATAAGCCCTTATTTTCAGCTCCTACCACCAGGGCCAGCGGCCTCCGATAATCTGCCTCGGTATAAACCGACTCTCCCTCTATGTCGGCTCCCAAAACCCAAAAGCCTCTTTCTTTTAATAATTCCAAACTTTGGGCGATATTTGCCGTTCTGGCAACAGGCATGCGTACCGCGGCTCCTGCCGAAGCTTTATACGCCCCCGCAGTAATTCCGGCAGCCCGGTGGCGGGGAATAACCACGCACTGAACCCCGGCCGCTTCGGCGGTCCTTAAGAGCGCCCCCACGTTATGAGGGTCCTGCAAGTGATCCAGCACAAGCCAGAGGGGTTCCCGCTTCCCTTGCTTCACCCTGTCAAGGGCTTCTTCCAGGGAAACATAGGGATAAGCCGCAACAGCCGCCAGCAGTCCCTGGTGGTTGACGCCGGGAGCCAGCCTGTCCAGCTCCCGCTTTTCCAGGTGAGTCAGGGGTACTTTTTTTTCACGGCACAGCGCGGTAATTCTTTCGAAAAAGGGGCTCTGCCCTTGCCGGGACAGGAAAACCTTTTTCAAAGGTACGTCTTCCTTAAGGGCTTCCTCTACGGGCTTTCTACCGCAAAGATAATCCTGATTATCTTTCATAGGCCGTTCTCCGTTTCTTCCTTATTTAACAAAACCGTATCGAGCATAGCAGTCATTATTTCATCCAGGCGGTCTCTTTTTCCAGCAATAAACAAAGACCCGAGAAGACATTCCAGACCTGTGGCATGGCGGTAATCGGCCATATCCGCTCCCCTGGGAATTTGGCCTTTGGTATTGCGGCCTTGCTTCACCAGAGCGTTTTCTTCCTCCGTGAGGATTGAAGCTATCTCCCGCAGCAGCAAAGCCTGAGTCGAAGCCCTGACGAGGGATACAGCCGTTGCATGGAGCTTGCCAGGGGAGGCGCCCGGTAGCTTTTTCAGCAGGTAAGCCCGGATATACAGCTCAAAGACAGCATCGCCAAGATATGCAGCAACCTGAGGCGGCAGGCTCCGGGATAAAGGCTTGTCACCCTGGAAAAAATCAGTACCGGTTTCCCGGGGTATATCCTTATTATCAGCCATTTATTAACCTCCAAAACCAGACTAGTCGCTTGCTATTTTTGCCGCCAGCGCACACCGTGGGACGTGTCTTCCAAGAGGACGCCTTTCTCCGCCAGCTGAGCCCGGATAGCGTCGGCCTTTGCCCAGTCTTTCAAGCGGCGGGCTTCTTCCCGCTTTTCGATCAGCGAGCTTATATCTTCTTCTTCTGATAAGCCTGTTTTTTGAGGAAAAATAAATCCGAGCACATCATCAGCCTCCCGGTAAAAACGAAGGGCTTTCTCCAGGCTGCTCCGGTTTATCGGCTCCGTCCCATTAAGATATATGTTTACTTCCCTGGCTAAATCAAACAAAACGCCTATCCCCTCTGCCGTATTTAAATCCTCGTCCATTTTACCGATAAATGATTCCCTGGCAAACTCCACCTTCTCGGCAAGCCTGTCAGATACTGGGGATTCCTGGCCGGAAGGCACTTTAACGAGCATATCCTCAAGGTTTTCGACCATCGTCCTTAGGCGGGTCAGGCCCTTGCCCGCCTGTTCAATGAGTTCGGAGTTAAAGTTAATCGGGTTGCGGTAATGAGAGGACAGCATAAAAAACCTGATTACCAGGGGATTGTAAATCTGCCTCAGCTCCCTGACCGTCAAAAAATTTCCGGCCGACTTGGACATCTTTTCCTGGTTGATGTTTAAATAGCCGACATGCATCCAATAATGAGCAAAGGGCATCCCTGTAGCTGCTTCGCTCTGGGCTATTTCATTTTCATGGTGAGGGAAAATAAGATCCGGCCCGCCGCCGTGAATATCGATAGTGTCCCCCAGGTATTTCATAGCCATTACGGAACATTCAATATGCCATCCCGGCCGTCCCGGGCCGAAAGGGCTCTCCCAATAGGGTTCACCCGGCTTTGCTTGCTTCCAGAGGGCAAAGTCGCCGGCATATCTTTTCGCCTCACCTACTTCCACCCTGGCTCCGGCAAACAAATCCTTGAGGGATTGGCGCGAAAGCTTCCCGTACTCTTTGAAGTTTTCCACGCTGAAATAAACGTCCCCCCCTGCCGTGTAAGCCGCCCCTTTGTCCAAAAGCTTATTAATCAGTTCAATCATTTGCGGGATAAATTCCGTCGCCCGGGGGTGGTGATCCGCCCTTTTAATCCCCAGGGCGGCGGCATCTTCATAGTAGGCACCAATCATTTCCGCCGCCAACTCCCGGAAGCTAATCTTCCTTTCCTCTGCCCTCCTGATCATTTTATCATCGATATCCGTAAAATTCTGGACAAAAACCACTTCGTAGTTCCGATAATGCAAATAACGCCGCAACAGGTCAAAAACAATAAAAGGCCGGGCATTGCCGATATGAAAATAATCATAAACGGTCGGGCCGCAGGAGTAGATTCCCGCCTTGCCTCCTTTAAGAGGTTGGAACTCCTCTTTCCGCCTGGTTAAAGTGTTATATATTCGGATCATCTCGTGTCCTCCCTTTTATCATTTACCGCCTGGCGCAAATCGTTAATCTGCCGCTTAAGATAATCAAACATTTCCAGCACCGGGTCGGGCAGATCATGGTGGTCAAGGTTAATCTCGGGCACTCTTTCTCCCTTGTACATCACAACCCTGCCGGGAATGCCCACCACTGTGGTATGGGCCGGCACGTCCTTAAGCACAACCGAACCCGCCCCAATCCGGGCCCCTTCGCCAATATACAGAGGACCCAATACTTTAGCGCCGGAACCGACGACAACGTTATCGCCGATGGTGGGATGCCGTTTCCCCTTTTCCTTGCCGGTACCGCCTAGGGTAACCCCCTGGTAAAGCGTAACGTTATACCCGATTTCAGTTGTTTCGCCTATAACGACGCCCATACCGTGATCAATAAAAAAACCGCTGCCGATTTTAGCCCCCGGGTGAATTTCAATGCCCGTGATAAAGCGGGCAAACTGGGATATCAAGCGGGGAAGGAGAACCAGCTTCAAACGGTAAAGACAGTGGGCAACCCGATGAAAGAGCAGAGCGTGCAGACCCGGGTAACAAAAGATTACTTCCAGCAGGTTCTTGGCAGCAGGGTCCCGTTCAAAAACAGCTTTGATATCATTTTTTAAAGATAACACAACAATTCCTCCCCTCCGACAGAGGTAAACTCTTCTGTAATTAAAATAAGCCGCTCTCTTCAAGAGACGGCTTTACCGCGGTTCCACTCTCATTAGCCGGATTTAAAACCGGCTCCCTTCAACTCTTAACGTCCCTTAGACGGGCTCCGGTAATAGAAGAACAAATCCGTTCCCGGAACCGGCTCCGGGGCGCACTTCCGTTCCTTCCCTTCCGAGAACCCCTTGCAGCTGGTAAGGGCTCCTCTCTGACGGCGGCAGAAACCTACTCTTCCCCTTCAAAGCCTTTAACATATAAACCTCAATATATAACTCTATTATACTTTGCGACAGGGTTTTGTCAAACCTGATGCAAATCCTTATATTAAGGTCAAGCTCAAACTGCTATGAAATTAATTCTATTGACTTCGCCAGCCTGGCCTTGACCCTATCTCTGCCCAGCAGCCTGATTATGGTAGGCAGTTCCGGCCCCCAGGTTTGGCCGGACACGGCAGCTCTGACAGGCATATAGAGGGATTTTCCTTTAAGCCCCAAATCTTTCCCCAAGGTTTTCAGGAACGCCTTTATATTATCCTCTTCAAAAGGCCCGATTTCATCGATGCGGTGATAGAAGGCCTCGATAACAGGCCGTGAACCCTGGAGGATTTCCCTGGCCTCGGGATCCACTTCTTCTGCGGCAGCATCAAAAAAAAGGGCGGCTTGTTGGGGTATCTGGGCTAAGTATTCTAGTTTTTCCCGCACGGAAATAACCACTTCCTGTAACCATTCTTTTTCCTTTAGCGACGGTTCCGGCCGCATCAGGCCCGCCTCGGCCAGGTACGGCAAGGCAAGGTCAGCCAGTCTTTCAGGGTCGGCCTGCCTCAAATAATGGGCGTTCATCCAATTGAGTTTTTCCAGGTTGAAAACAGCCGCAGACTTCGCTACCCTGTCCAGGCTAAAAGCCTGTGCCAGTTCGGAAAGGGTAAAGAACTCCTGCTCTCCTTCAGGGGACCAGCCCAGTAAGGCCAGAAAATTAAGAAGAGCTTCGGGCAAATATCCTTTTTCCTTATACTGGTTTATGGAGGTGGCCCCATGACGCTTGCTCATCTTGGCACGGTCTTCTCCTAAAATCAAAGAGATATGGGCAAAACGGGGCGGTTGTTCGTTTAAGGCCTTGTAAAGCAAAACCTGGCGGGGAGTGTTGGACAAATGCTCTTCTCCCCGGATAACATGGTTTATTTGCATGGTAAGGTCATCGATAACCACGGCAAAATTATAGGTTGGATAACCGTCTGACTTCAGAATAATAAAATCCCCGATACCGTCGGTTTCAAATACAACCGTCCCCCTGACCAGGTCATCAATTATTATTTGTTCTGACGGCGGCACTTTGAAGCGAACCACCGGCTTAATTCCCCTGGCGAGACGTTCCTGTTTTTCCTCCTCTGAAAGATTACGGCAATGCCCCCGGTAGCGGGGCATCTCCCCCTTAGCCAACAGTTCTCCCCGCTCTTTTTCAAGCTCTTCCGGGCTGCAATAGCAGTGGTATGCCTGTCCGGAAGCTATAAGTTTTTCTACGTAAGGCCGGTATAGTTTAAGTCTGTCGCTCTGGCGGTAAGGGCCGTGAGGGCCGCCTGTCTCTATCCCCTCATCCCAGTCCAGACCAAGCCAGCGCAAGCTATCCAAGATAGTTTGCTCGGACTCGACGGAAGACCTGTCCAGATCGGTATCCTCAATCCTGACAACCATAACTCCTCCTGTATTTTTAGCAAACAACCAGTTAAATAGGGCCGACCTGGCTCCCCCGATATGCAGGGGGCCTGTAGGGCTGGGCGCAAATCTGACCCTGACCTGCTTGTCGAATGCCAACACCAACACCTCCACATTTTTCTTCTGATATATTGTCTTCCCGTAACGGTTTTCTTTAATTCCCGTTAGCTTCAATTAATACTACCGCTGTCGCTGCAATGCCCTCCTCCCGGCCGGTAAATCCCAATCCCTCCGTAGTCGTACACTTTATGTTAATCTGTTCGGGCTTAACCTCCAAAAAACGCGCTAATGTTTCCCGCATTGACGGAACGAAAGGAGCCAGACGGGGTCTTTCGGCAATTATAACAGCATCAAGGTTGACCAGGGCATAATGTTTTTCCTTGAGCAGCAGCATGACTTTTTGCAGGAGCTTTAAACTGCTTATATCTTTAAAGCTCTTATCAGTGTCAGGAAAATGAGCGCCGATATCGCCCAGGGCGGCGGCGCCCAATAAAGCGTCCATTACGGCATGGGTGAGGACATCCGCATCGGAGTGACCCAGGAGGCCCAAGGGGAAGGGGATTATTACCCCGCCTAAAACCAGTTTCCTTGCAGCTGAATATTTATGGACATCATAGCCCAAACCAATCCGCATGTTTATTTCTCACCGCCTTGTGCCATTATAGCCCTGGCATAGTCCAGGTCTTCAGGCGTAGTAATCTTAACATTCCTGTAACTGCCCGGCACCAGCTTCACTTTGCCGCCGTACCTTTCAGCTATGGCAGTGTCATCAGTGGCAGAGAACCCTTCAATAAAAGCCTTTTCATAAGCCGTACAAATCATTTCCCGGGGGAAAACCTGGGGCGTCTGCACCGCCAGGTGTTTATCTCTAACCAATGTCCCGAGGCTAAACCCTTCAGCATCGACTGCTTTTAAGGTGTCCTTCAAGGGAACGGCGGCGGCGGCCCCGCAGCCCAGCGCCCGGCAGGCATCAATTACCTCCAGGACAAGCCAAGGATCTATGAGGGGGCGTGCCCCGTCATGAATACAGACATACTGAATATGGCTCTGAAGCTTTTTTAGCCCGCCGGCAACAGAATCCTGCCTTTCCCTGCCTCCCGGGGCCAGGTTTACCTTTGCCGCTGCTTTGAGAGGTTCAAGGACTGATTTCTGGCAAATATTTTCCTCGTCTTTGCCCACCACCAGCACAATCTGGCCGGGATCCAATTTAAGAAATACCTCCAGGGTATACGCCAGAAGGGGGCGCCCCCTCAGACTCAAGTACTGTTTGTTGAGGAGAGCCCCCATTCTTGTGCCTTTCCCGGCGGCAGGTATAATTACTCCTACATCGTCTAAAGACATGTTACTTCACCCCGTTTAGCACCTTTTCGGAAGCATTTTTAGCCTTGGCAAAAATCATCCTGCCCGCAGCCGTCTGCAGCACGCTGGTTACTATTACTTCCAGGGTATCACCGATGTACCTGCGGCCGTTCTCCACGACTATCATAGTACCGTCATCCAGGTAAGCTACCCCCTGGCCTGCTTCTTTGCCGTCTTTGATAACCTGCACAACCATTTCTTCTCCCGGCAGCACCACAGGCTTAACGGCATTAGCCAGTTCATTAATATTTAAAACACTCACGCCTTGAAGTTCCGAAACCTTGTTCAAATTATAGTCGTTGGTAACGATTTTGCCCTTCATTTTCTTGGTAAGGCGGACTAGTTTGCTGTCCACTTCCGCTATTTCTTCAAAATCTTCTTCCCAGATGTGTACAGGAATTTTCAAATCTTTCTGCATCTTATTTAAAATATCCAGGCCGCGCCGCCCCCGGTTTCGTTTAAGTAAATCGGATGAATCTGCAATATGACGTAACTCTTCGAGAACAAAACCGGGAATGACGATTACTCCCTCGATAAAACCCGTTTTGCAGATATCCATAATCCTGCCGTCGATAATAACGCTGGTGTCTAATACCTTGTAAAGACGGGACGCATGCTTTTCCGCCGTTTTGCCAGAACGGGTAAAAACGTTGGTAATAAACGACAGCTCTTCTCTGCGGCTTGTAACCAGCGTTATCCCTAAATAAGCCAGTACCAACGTTACGCCCAGGGACAGATAATTGCCTACGAGCGGTATCCTATGCAGAAAGATACTGATGAGAACGCCAAAAATCAGACCTATAAACAATCCCAAAATACCCAAGGCAATATCCTGCATTGGTATATCCCTCATCTTTAAATTCAACCAACCCGTAAGACTGATAGTCTTACTGATAAACCAGGGTGATATAAAATAAAAAATAATACCGAGCACAGAACCGCTCACGATGGAAGCCCCAATATCAGCCGCGGACGTTGAAGGCAGGTTCGCCAGGGCTACAATTGTATCAAAACTGTAATGGACAATCTGGAAGCCCAGAGCAAAACCAAGCAACAAAGAAATAATACGGGTAATACTTCTGAACAATTGCATCTCACCTCCTTTGTTTCATTATAACTTATATTTTTAACCATATACAAGGAGGAATATGTAACAAGGTTGAAATTCTCTCCCGAAAAGAAAAAGTGCCCTTATTCAGGGCACCCGTTAATTTCGTTCTGGAGGATATTCTCAACCTCTTCCACATTCATTCCCTTCGCCAATACAAGTTCGCTTACAAGAATTTGCTTGGCACACTCCAGCATTTTTCTTTCACCAGTGGAAAGCCCTTTATCCCTTTCCCTCAGGGTGAGGTTCCTGACTACCTCAGCAACTTCGCAAATATTACCACTCTTGATTTTTTCCATATTCGCCCGGTAACGCCGGTTCCAGTTGGAAGACATGATAGAATGTTTATCCCTAAGGACCGTAAAAACCTGCCTTACTCCCTCTTCGTCTATGATTTCTCTTAAGCCGACACGGCTTACGTTATCCATGGGGATCATAACTTTCATATCACCAATCGGAATATTCATTACATAGTATTTTTTTTTGTCACCCAAAATTTCTTTTTCTTCGATGGCTTCGATCACACCGGCTCCATGCATTGGATAGACAACTTTATCACCTATACCAAACAAGACCTTACCCCCCCTGCTACAACATAATGCACATTAATCTTAGCATAAGAAAGAGGTTTTGTCAAATAAATAAAATATTTTAACATATACAAGTATGCCATGTCAATAATAAATATTATTTTTTTTGCATTATTTTTCTTTTTTTTCAGCTTAAACTTAACTTTTTTTAGCTTAAACTTACATCCTTGTTGACAAAAACAGAAATATATAATTATAATATTTGTATTGGGTTATGTAGTAGTCAAAATATCCCAAAAGAGGGTGAAGAGCATGAAAGTAGTTTCAGCAGGGGAATTCCAAAACAAGGTAGCTGATTCCCTCGTCAGGCACAGGAGTATTTTGGATACACTGTCTAAGCTCCAAGAGTCTTCAGCCAAAGTCAACCGGAATGTTTTCAAAGCCGTAACGTCCTGTGGCTGCCTCTCTATAAAAGCGCAAAAACAGTCTTTCCCCACTGATGTAGCCCTAAAAGACTGCATGAAACACTTAAATTCCCACCTTGAAGGAACTCTCTGCGAGGATTGTCGTGATGTTATTTCGGAAAACCTTGTTGATAATCTTTTCTATATCGCCGCTCTCTGTCACCTTTTAGATTATAATATGGAGTCCCTTTTAGAAAAAGGAGCCAACAAATTAAACACTCTCGGTTATTTTAACATGTACTAGGCTGCCTAGTCCGGCTCTTGATTCAGCTGTTAAATACCATATCTATCGTTTCCCTGAGGGAAGCCGTAAAAACCAACTCAACACCGCTCCTATGCTTTAGGAGCTTTTTTTCTTTGCCGGCAGGCAGGAAAAACCTGTTGAATCCCAGTCTTTCCCCTTCCTGGATTCTTTCCTCCAAGCGGTTAACTGTACGGATCTCACCGGTAAGACCTACTTCACCGATAAAAATATCTCTGCTGCCTACGGGACGGTTCTTAAAAGCGGAAGCCAGGGAAAGAGCAAGGCCCAAATCGACAGCAGGCTCTTGCAGGCGTACGCCGCCTGTAATTTTGACAAAGGCATCGTGATCCTGGAATAAAAGGCCGGCCTTCTTTTCCAGCACCGCCATAATCAAAGCAACCCTGTTGGCATCCAAGCCCGTAGCTCTTTGCCGGGGCGCGGAAAAACGAGTCGGACTGACAAGGGATTGCACTTCAACCAATAAGGGACGGGTTCCTTCCATGCTGGCTACAACTACGGACCCGGCGGCTCCTACCGGCCGCTGGGTAACAAAAAATTCCGAAGGATTTTTAACTTCAGCCAGCCCTTCCTCCTGCATGGTAAAAACACCTATCTCATGGGAAGCGCCAAAACGGTTTTTTATCGTCCTCAGGATGCGGTAGCTGTGATGGCTCTCCCCTTCAAAGGAAAGGACACAATCAACCATATGCTCCAATACTTTCGGCCCGGCAATTAGGCCTTCTTTAGTAACATGGCCTACAATGAAGAAAGAGATCGCTTTTTCCTTGGCAAGGCGTGTTAAAAAAGCGGTACAATCTCTTACCTGGGAAACGCTCCCCGGGGCCGCAGACAAAGTGGAATCATAAACCGTCTGGATTGAATCGATAACAACGACAGTGGGTACCGTTTTTTCAATCAAAGCTTCAATATAAGCCAACTCTGTTTCGGCTGCCACCAACAATTGCTGCTGCAAGGATTTAAGGCGTACGGCTCTGAGCTTAATCTGCCGCAAGGACTCTTCCCCGGAAATATAAAGAACTTTTATATTCCGACGGGCCAGGCCTGCCGATACCTGTAAAAGTAAAGTAGATTTGCCGATACCCGGATTCCCTCCCAGGAGGACAACGGAGGCAGGCATAAGACCCCCGCCCAATACCCTGTCGAACTCGCCAATTCCCGTAACCAACCTTCCTTCTGCTTCGGATATAATGTCTTGAATGGATACAGGGCCTTCCTGCCGGTTACTCCGCCCTAAGGCCTCTTTTCCCCTTGGAGCCGGCTTTTCTTCAATAAAGGTGTTCCAGGCTCCGCAGCCCGAACACCTGCCCATCCACTTAGGTGATGCGTATCCGCATTCCCGGCAAATAAATACAGTATTTCCCCTTGCCATAAGCCTTCCTCCCATTTTAAGCTCCCGGTTCCTGAGCCCTCCCAAATCAAACCGCGAGACGATGCTAAACTCCAGGTTTATAATCCTTGCCGGTCATACCGCAAAAGGCTGCCGGACAGGGCAGGCAGCCTCTTAACCATCTCTCTTCTTGTTGCTTCGACCCGGTTAACCGTCAATCTGCCTCTTTATTTCCTGAAGGGCATGATCGGGGTTTTCAGCCCCAGTAATAGGCCTGCCGATAACCAGGTAATCGGAGCCTGCTTGAACAGCTTGGGCAGGAGTCA
>CAZYHL010000033.1:0-1615 GCA_964646795.1 uncultured Syntrophomonadaceae bacterium | reverse complement strand
GGCCTGCCGATAACCAGGTAATCGGAGCCTGCTTGAACAGCTTGGGCAGGAGTCAGAACGCGTTTCTGGTCTCCCAGGCTTTCTCCCGCCGGCCGCACCCCCGGCGTTACAATGACAAATTCCGCACCCAAAGCCTGACGCAGCAAAGGGGTTTCCAGGGGAGAAGCTACTACGCCGTCAAGGCCCGCATCTTTGCATGATTTTGCCAATAAGAGCACCTGCGCCGCCGGAGAAGCCGAAACCCCCACCCCTTTTAAATCTTCTTTCGACATTGAGGTAAGAACCGTCACACCGATCAAAAGGGGCGGATCCATTCCCAGCCTTTCGGCCTCCTGGCGTGCCGCCCGGGCAGCAGCCCTCAGCATCTCACCGCCCCCGGAAGCATGAAAATTGATCATAAAAGCACCCGTGGCCACGGCGGCTCTGGCTGCCCCTGCCGCCGTATTGGGTATATCGTGAATTTTCAGATCCAGGAAAACCTTTCCGCCTTTATCCCTGATCTTTTTAATTAGACAAGAACCGGTTCGATAATATAGTTCCATGCCAACTTTAAAATAGGAGGTTCCCGGCAGAAGGATATCCACCAGTTCAAGGGCCCTGCTGTCCTTTTCCACGTCCAGGGCTACAATTATCCTGCTCTTGGTTTTAGCGTTCCCGGTCATTTTTTGTGTGTTCTCCCGCCATTTTTTTGCCTTATTCAAGAATCGCCTGCCGTCGTTTGCAGGCAGGCAACCTTTGGTAGAGGCACACCCTTCCCTTCCTTGAATCAAGCTAAAGTAAATTTCTACTTCCTTTCCCTTTTTCCTGCTATCTTTTAAAAACGTGGCACAGAATTAATAAGTGCTTTATCTATATGACTGAAATGGAAGCCAGAAGAAAGCCCGGTGCCTTAAAGCTCAATTTTTCTGCCTAAACGGGTTTTCCTGTAACTGTGGTGAAAAAATACCTCATGGTTTATCCGCCATAATTGCCCCTCATAACGGTTGATCATCCTCATGCAGTAATCAGGAAACAATTCATATTTTAAAAGGGTTGCCACCTGCCCGTAGAATTCCTGCCCTCCTTTCAGAGGAGCCAGGGAATGGTCCAAAAAGTCACTTTTCCTTAGATCTCTGAGATGGCTGTCGGCTTCAAAGCTGTAGACACCCTGGCGGCATTTATAGAAATCATAAATAAACCTTGTTTTCAGGCTTCCCGCTCCGGCTTTAGCCAGAAAAAGAAAGTTGTGCAAAGTCCTTTCATCTTGAAAAGAATGAGTTAACAGCAACCCCAGCAAAAAAATATGGTAGAGGTTATAGGTATAAGTATAAAGCGACATAAAAACCCTCCAAGCTCAAAATACACTAATGGTATTTTTGACCGGGAGGGCACAAATTTATACAAGTAAGCCTCAACTCACCGGTTAAGGCTTATCCCGCACTTTTTTATCCAGGCTTTGCAGGTAATTAACTACATTTTGGTAGGCTTTTTTCTCAAGGTTTAATACCTTGTTTATTTCTTTGTATTTGGCGGCAACACTGCTGACGGAAACCCCGTAATTCTTAGCTGTCTTCTGCTGGGATACGCCCAGGAAATGAAAACGGGTCAAACTGTATTCCAGCCCCGCCGCCCAGGT
>CAZYHL010000032.1:7958-12609 GCA_964646795.1 uncultured Syntrophomonadaceae bacterium | reverse complement strand
ATATTAATGTAAATAAAAAATAGGCGCCATAAAAAGAGGTAATGCAACCTTTAACATTCTTTCGGGCACCCGACTACTCCGATGCAAAGGATAATTAATTGACAAGAGGAAAACAGGGTGCCCGCAGTTTTGCAAGTAGAAGCCTTTGTGATTAGGCAGGCCGGAATATGTTTAATAGCAAGGTGTTTCTAAGCATTATTTGGTATGGAATGAATTAATCATAATGGTAAATAAACGGAAATTGTGTTATAATCTAAGTAAGTCAAGTTAATAATATATCTGCAGCTCAATGTCCGTAGCGGAGGCTGTTCAAGGGTTCTAAAAAAGGGGGAATTCTTGATGAAGATTTTGGTTTGTTCGGACGGATCACAAAAAAGTAACGAAGCTTTAGACAAGGCGGCAGAAATAGCAAATTTGTACCCTGAAAGTGAAGTGGCGGTTATACACGTGCATTCCGATATCAACGTGGTGCCCGAATTAGGTCCCAGCAGGCTTTCTAGGAAAAGTTTTGAAGAGCACAAAAAAGGAAAAGAAATATTAGAGAAGGCTGAGCAAAGAATGGCCGAAAAAAATATCAAGATAAAGCCCATCCTTGTGGTGGGGTCTGCTGCGCAAGCAATAGCCAGGGTTGCAAGCCAGGGCGGTTATGATTTGCTGATTATCGGCAGCAGGGGGTTAGGGGGATTGAAAAAGCTTTTCTTAGGCAGTATAAGCAATGCTGTGTTAAATGAAGTTCAATGTGATGTCCTCGTAGTGAAATGATTAATGTCCGAAGGCGGTAAAACTATTTTAATTCTTTAGGGTCTTGATTCCTGTATGCAAGGGGGCAAGAGTTTTCACAAGGAGGTATTTTAGATGAAAGCCGCAGAAATCATGAGCACCAAGGTTGTGACTGTGAGCCCTAAAGCAAGCCTTAAAGAGGCCATTGAGCTTATTTCCGGAAATAATATCAGCGGGTTACCGGTAGTAGACCAGGAAAATAGAGTCGTAGGGATTATATCAGAAACCGACATTGTAGATTACTCCAACAGCCTCCATGTCATCAGGCTGATGGATACTGCAGGGTGGATTTCTCCTTATGCCGACGTCTCTAATTTTTTTACCTATAAAAAGGGCTACGAGCTTTTGACCAGGACAAAGGTTGAAAAAGTAATGTCCCAGAAAGTTGTAACCGTTAAGGCAAACGATTCCGAACAGGAGATTGCTATGTTAATGAAAAAAAGAAATATTAACCGCGTGCCGGTAGTCGGAGAAAAGGGGGAACTGCTGGGTATTGTATCCAGGGCTGATTTGGTTAGCTTGCTGGCTGAACAAAAGATAGAAGACAATGCAACACTATAAGGAGGGATATTCATGCCAGAAGAGTTTAAGCCAGGTTGTCAGCGGCCGGTGATTAAAAAGCCGAAGTCTGAAGCAGCAGCAACAGATGTATTGACGGAAAAAAAGGAGGTAGTAAGCAATATGGTTAAAGTCGGCAAACCGGCACCGGATTTTACAGCCTCCGCTTTTCATGAGAATAAGTTTATGAACATCAGCTTATCCGAGTTCAAGGGTAAATGGGTTCTTCTCTGTTTTTATCCGGGTGATTTTACTTTTGTCTGAGCTACCGAAATTTCAGCAGTTGCTGAAAAACACGAAGAACTGAAAAAACTTGGCGTTGAAGTGCTTTCCGTTAGCGTTGACAGCATCTATGTGCATAAAATGTGGAATGAGCACGAGCTCTCAAAAATGATTAACAAGAATATTCCTTTCCCCATGCTATCCGACCAAGACGGGAGCATCGGCAAACTATACGGAATTTATGACGAAGACAGCGGCGTTGAAACAAGGGGAAGATTTATTATCGACCCGGATGGAATCATCCAGGGATTTGAAGTATTAACGCCATCCGTGGGCAGAAATGTCAGCGAATCATTGCGTCAAATTAAAGCTTTTCAACTGGTTAGAAACTCCAAGGGGACAGAGGCAACCCCTTCGGGTTGGCAGCCTGGGAAAGCAACGCTCAAACCTAACCCTGACCTTGTCGGCAATGTCTGGAAGGTTTGGAAGGTCAGCGAGGCTTTCAAAGATTAATTATTGGACAAAGTAAAAGCAAAAAGAGGCTGAACCTTGGTTCCGCCTCTTTTTAGTTATTGAAGCTAGAAGACGCAATCATTATGGAACTTAGGATTCTTCCGGATCAGCGAAGAAGGGGTCGTCTTCGATTAAATAGGGTGTTCCGTCGCCTTTAATTCGGTAACAAAAGTTCCTCCGGGGCGTGACCGGTGTTTCTTCCGGTTTCTTAACTTGCGGGAACCATTCGTAAGGATAGCGGTGGGCCCGGAAAACAAATTTACCGGGGTTGTAGAATTCCCAGACGATCTCACGTTCCGGGGTTACTTCGATAACCCGGCCGCGCACCGCTTCCGTGATCATTGTGTTGCCGTTGGGCAGGCGGTCTGCAGAGGAGCAATATTCGCTGAACAACAGATCCTGGAATGACCTCTTTTCGGGGCCTTGGAAGTGGAGGTTTTCATCGTTGAAAGCCCATTCTACCTTCAGCGTGACAGGATTGATTTCCACCACCCGCGAGTAGGAGCGGGTAGCATTATTGAAGCCCGTGGGGCAGCAGGGGGTGGGCTTGCCCAGGCCTGCCTGGCCGCCATTATCGAAGATCAAGATATTCCCTTCACCGGGAAGCCCTTTAGGAATCATATGGACGTGGTGCTGTCCGACTATTTGCCCAATATCCTGGAGCTCTTTGCTGGCTTCAAAGTCGGGGCCTATGCGCCAGACAACATCTCCCGTTTCTCTGTCGATAATAAAGGACACGTTGAGGTTACGAACGTCAGTGATTATATTTTCGGGATGAAAACGCTTATCGCCGGCATCATACCATTTATTGGGGCCGAGATAATTTATGTTGTTGCAGTAGGAATCCTTGACATATTTGATGCCTTCCGCCGGTTGTACTGCTTTGCTGAAATGTTTATGAATCACTTTGCCGATAGTTTCAATACCCAGTTGGTCCCAATGGTCGAAGAGGCTCCATGACCATAAAACCTTTCCATTCTCGTCAAGTTCCATTATTTTCGTATCTCCCACTTTGTGGGGTGAAAATTCCGGCAGATCACGGTTAACCGTGGCATTGACGAGGGTTTTGCCCTTGTGCAGCGGTTCCAGACCGGGAGCATAATAACCGACGGGGCTGCCTTCCCGCTGGTAATCGTGGTGCTGGCGGGCGCTCATGCGGAACTCGCCCGTATTAATATCGATTACTTCTTCAACGTCGCTAAAACTCCACTCCAGTTCGCCGTCCCAGGTCATCTGCACAAGGTTCAGGGCATCTAACCAGTACCCTTTGTTAAAGCCGGTGGTTCCCATAATAGAACCTCCGGGCAGCATCTTGTTGTCAAAGGCGCCGAAAAGGCCTTCCCACCTTTTAATGATGTTTCCGTTCATGTCATAGAGGACGGCGCCGCGGGCGGAAGCAGTGTCCGAGGCCGGGATGATGGTTAAACCGTTCCAGCATTTATCCGGCTTATACCGGACAACCCCCATAGGGTGCACCCGCGAGTACATTGCTTTTACGCCGCTGCCATAACCCAGTGCTTCAAAACGTTTGCCAAGCCTGTTTTGTTTACTGGTATCCATTGTTTAAACACCTCCACAAAAATTTGGGAAGCAACCCGCTAGCCATCAAACCCAGCCAGATTTGCAAAGACCTCTGATTATTCGCTTGATTTATCGAGGTTAAGCAGCTTCATTCTTGATGTCGTCCTTAACACGGTACTAACCGGCCGGGATTGAGATCGTTATATGTACTTTTTCCCTTTTAAGAACTAACACATTAAAAAAAATAACTAGCTGCAAACATTCAGCCATAGTACTGCTTTAACACTGATTATATCACAATTGAGTAAGAAAAGGAGGCAAAAAAATACATTTCCCTAAGCGCCCCGGGCTTCTTGCCGGATAAACACCTCGAGGGTATTATTGCAGTATCACAACAAAAAAAAGCCCTCAAACCCGCCTGTAAAGCGTTTTTAAGAGCGAATGCATTCTGGTGCCGAAGGCCGGACTCGAACCGGCACGCTTTGAGGGCGCTTGATTTTGAGTCAAGTGCGTCTGCCAATTCCGCCACTTCGGCACTACTTGAGTTGCATGAAATAATATAACATAAGCAAGCATAAAATACAAGACGGAAGGAGCATTTTCTCTGCAGACGAAAGGTAATTCCCAACTATTGGCGAAATTATTTTAATAATATAATGCCGGCAGGAATAAGCTATATTAGCTGAAAGAGGTGCTCAAATGATTAACCGGGACAGGGTAGTTGCTGAATTTTTGAACTTGGTGCAAATAGACAGCCTGACATTTCAGGAAAGGGAAATGGCTGATTACCTCTTAAAAAAATTAAAGGAACTGGGCCTTGAAGTATTTGAGGACGATGCCGGTGCAAGGTATAACGCTGAGACCGGAAATATTATCGGCAGGCTTGCAGGGAACAAAGAGGGGCCGGCGCTGCTTTTTCTGGCTCATATGGACAGGGTGGAACCGGGGAAGGGAATTAAGCCGCGGATGGAAGGCGGCGTTATCAAAAGCGACGGGACAACAGTTTTAGGCGGGGACGACGCTGCCGGGATAGCGGCTATCCTGGAGGGGTTAAGGG